>NZ_JBJGXV010000023.1:0-109906 GCF_045447295.1 Pseudomonas sp. O39 | reverse complement strand
CCTGCGTAACTCTTTGTTTACCAAGGAGTTTTCCGTTTCGACTGCGCCGGAAGTGGGGCGAATTATAGACAGATATAAATCGCCGTCAACACCTAATTCCAGCTTTATTCGGATTTGAGCGTAATACGCGCAAATGCCTTCTTGCCGGCCTGGCAAACGTGGGTAGCGCCCAGCTCGTATATAAAGGTGCGATCCACAACCTCACCATCTATACGCACACCACCGGAACCCAAAAGGTCGCGAGCAACCGCGGAATTCTTCACCAGACCCGCCTTATTAAGGACGGCAGCAATCGGCATCGCCTCAGCAGCAGTCAATTCGATCTCCGGCAGATCATCCGGCAGCTCGCCATCCTTCATACGGTTACCCGCTGCACGGTGAGCATTGGCCGCAGCCTCCTCACCATGGAAGCGCGCCACAATCTCTTCCGCCAACTTGATCTTCACATCACGCGGATTGGCGCCCGCCTCGACTTCAGCGCGCAGTGCATTAATCTCGTCCATCGAGCGGAAGCTCAACAGCTCGAAGTAACGCCACATCAATGCATCTGGAATCGAAACCAGCTTACCGTACATAACACCCGGCGCTTCTTGGATACCCACATAGTTACCCAAGGACTTGGACATCTTCTTGACGCCGTCCAACCCCTCCAGCAACGGCATGGTCAGAATGCACTGGGCCTCTTGACCGTATGCGCGCTGCAGCTCACGCCCCATCAGCAGGTTGAACTTCTGGTCAGTGCCGCCCAGCTCAACGTCTGCGCGCAATGCCACCGAGTCATACCCTTGTACCAGCGGGTAGAGGAACTCATGGATAGCGATAGGCTGATTGGTGGAGTAGCGCTTGTCGAAGTCATCACGCTCAAGCATGCGCGCTACGGTGTACTGGGATGTCAGGCGAATGAAATCCGCCGGCCCCATCTGATCCATCCAGGTGGAGTTGAATGCCACCTCGGTCTTGGCCGGATCGAGAATCTTGAACACTTGGGTCTTATAGGTCTCGGCATTATCGAGAACCTGCTCACGAGTCAACGGCGGACGCGTCGCGCTCTTGCCGCTCGGATCACCGATCATCCCGGTGAAGTCACCTATAAGGAAGATCACCTGGTGCCCCAGTTCCTGGAACTGGCGCAGCTTATTAATAAGCACGGTGTGACCCAGGTGTAGATCCGGCGCTGTCGGATCAAAGCCAGCCTTGATACGCAGGGGTTGGCCACGCTTGAGCTTTTCGATCAGCTCGGCCTCGACCAACAGTTCTTCCGCACCACGTTTTATCAGCGCTAGCTGCTCTTCAACCGACTTCATAACAGACCCGCAAGGCTCAGATTCAAAAGGGAACCAACCATACAAGATCAGGGACTAATTACAAGTTTTGCCCTGCGCACGGACACCGTTCAGCAAGCCCAGCGTTCGCGAGCTTGCGCCACAGATGATTTGGTTATATTTTATACAGTTATTTCATCTTCATCATGTCATTCATCTTTTCCATTTCATCTTCAAAGTCAAAATTACTTATGACCACAGAACCGTCTAAAGCGCCGCCGCTTTACCCGAAGACCCACCTGCTCGCCGCAAGTGGTATCGCCGCCCTTCTCAGCCTGGCACTCCTGGTATTCCCTTCCAGTGACGTAGAAGCCAAACGAACATCCCTGAGCCTTGACCTGGAAAGTCCAGTTGAACAACTGACACAAGATCAAGACGCTTCCGACGCGCAACAAGCCACAAACGCACCAGCCGAATCACCATTTGCACAGATAGAAAGCACTCCCGAAGACACTCAACACGCCGCTCAAGAGCAGCCTGCTGCGGTTGTCCCAAAGAATCCCCTGCACCGCGAAGTAATCGTCGCCAAAGGCGATACGCTTTCAACGCTGTTCGAAAAGGTCGGCCTGCCCACTGCTACTGTTAATGAGGTGCTGGCCAGCGATAAACAAGCCAAGCAATTCACCCAGCTCAAACACGGCCAGAAGCTTGAGTTCGAATTGGCACCCAATGGCCAGTTGAAGAACCTGCACAGTAATGTCAGCGACCTCGAGAGCATTACCCTCACCAAGGGCGCCAAAGGCTTTGCCTTCAACCGCATCACCACCAAACCGGTTATGCGCTCCGCCTACGTACACGGTGTGATCAACAGTTCATTGTCACAATCGGCCGCCCGCGCCGGCTTGTCACACAGCATGACCATGGACATGGCCAGCGTGTTTGGCTACGACATCGATTTCGCCCAGGACATTCGCCAGGGTGACGAATTCGACGTGATATACGAACAAAAAGTCGCCAACGGCAAGGTGGTCGGCACCGGCGCCATTCTTTCCGCGCGCTTCACCAACCGTGGCAAGACCTACACCGCTGTGCGCTACACCAACAAACAAGGCAATAGCAGCTACTACACGGCTGACGGCAACAGCATGCGCAAAGCCTTCATCCGCACGCCAGTGGACTTTGCTCGCATCAGCTCGCGCTTCTCCATGGGTCGCAAGCATCCAATCCTGAACAAAATCCGCGCCCACAAAGGCGTCGACTATGCCGCTCCACGCGGCACGCCAATCAAAGCGGCCGGTGATGGCAAGGTCCTGCTGGCCGGACGTCGCGGTGGCTACGGCAATACCGTAATCATCCAGCACGGCAACACCTACCGCACGCTGTACGGCCATATGCAAGGGTTCGCCAAAGGCGTCTCCACGGGCAGTAACGTGAAGCAAGGCCAGGTGATCGGCTACATCGGCACCACGGGCCTGTCCACCGGCCCGCATTTGCACTATGAATTCCAGGTGAATGGCGTCCACGTCGATCCATTGGGTCAGAAACTGCCGATGGCCGACCCCATCGCCAAAGCCGAGCGCGCGCGCTTCCTGCAACAAAGCCAGCCGTTGATGGCACGCATGGACCAGGAGCGCTCCACCCTGCTGGCCTCGGCGAAGCGTTAAGGTATGCCGCTCTATATAGGTGTGATGTCCGGGACCAGCCTTGATGGCCTGGATATCGCCCTGATCGAACAAAACCCGGCGATCAACTTGATCGCCACGCACTACATCCCTATGCCAGACACCCTGCGCGCAGAGCTGCTAAGCCTGTGCGCCAGCGGCCCGGACGAAATCGCTCGTTCGGCCATTGCCCAGCAACACTGGGTGACACTTGCAGCCCAAGGCATTCACGCCTTGCTGGGCCAGCAGCACCTCATGCCTCATGACATTCGCGCAATTGGCAGCCACGGCCAGACTATTCGCCACGAACCTGCACGCGGCTTCACCGTACAGATCGGCAACCCGGCCCTGCTGACCGAGCTGACTGGCATTACTGTCGTCAGTGATTTTCGCAGTCGCGATGTCGCCGCCGGGGGCCAGGGCGCACCATTAGTGCCTGCCTTTCATGAAGCATTGTTCGGGGAACATACCGGTAACCGCGCGGTGTTGAATATCGGCGGGTTCAGCAACCTTAGCCTGATCGAGACCGGCAAACCTGTAGCCGGCTTCGACTGCGGCCCAGGCAACGTCCTGCTCGACGCCTGGATTCACCATCAACGTGGCGAACAATTTGATCGCGACGGCCAATGGGCCGCCAGTGGCAAAGTCGAGATTCAGTTGCTTAACGCGCTACTCAGCGACCCATTCTTCCTGACCCGGGGCCCCAAAAGTACCGGGCGTGAAGTCTTCAACTTGGGATGGCTGCAACATCACCTTGGCAGATTGCCAGCCTTCCAACCCCGGGATGTACAAGCAACCCTGCTTGAACTGACCGCGTTGACCATCGTCGAGTCCCTGCAAGCGGCACAAGCCGACACCGAGACGTTACTGGTGTGTGGCGGCGGCGCGCATAACGCAGCAGTCATGAGCCGTTTGGCGGCGCTGTTGCCGTCCACCCAGGTCAGCAGCACCGCGACTTACGGCGTGGACCCCGACTGGGTTGAAGCCATGGCCTTCGCCTGGCTGGCCCATTGCTGCCTGGAAGGCATCGCCGCCAACCGCCCCAGCGTCACCGGCGCACACGGGCTGCGGGTACTGGGCGCGATCTACCCCGCCTGACTACCCCTTCAGAATCTGCAGACAGCAAAACGCCGCTTGGCCTATTAAGCCAAGCGGCGTTTTTGTTTCCGTTGCCGATCAGATCGAGAACGAAGACCCGCAACCACAGGTCGTGGTGGCGTTAGGGTTTTTGATCACGAAACGCGAACCTTCAAGACCTTCCTGGTAATCCACCTCGGCACCTGCCAGGTATTGGAAGCTCATCGGGTCCACGACCAGGCTGACGCCCTCGCGCTCAACGATGGTGTCGTCATCGGCTACATCTTCATCGAAGGTAAAACCGTACTGAAACCCTGAACAACCGCCGCCCGTAACGAATACGCGCAGCTTCAAGCGATCATTACCCTCTTCATCGACCAGGCTCTTCACCTTGTGCGCAGCACCGTGGGTGAATTGCAAAGCCGTGGGGGTGAAGGATTCAACGCTCATGCTGATAATCTCCCGGCGTACCGCCGCCATATGCGTAATGACGGGCATTATCCGCTTCTCCTAGAAAAGCGGTCAACTATTATGGGAGCAGAGGCCAGCTTCAAGCCGTTAAGCTTCAAGCTGGCCGCTGACAACTTGAGGCTATCAGCTGCTTTTAAGGCAACATGCCTCCGTGGGACAGGCCCAGCTTCTCATCCAGGCCAAACAAGATGTTCATGTTCTGTACCGCCTGGCCCGACGCGCCCTTGACCAGGTTATCGATCACCGACAACACCACCACCAGGTCGCCATCCTGCGGCCGATGAACCGCAATACGGCACACGTTTGCACCGCGCACGCTGCGGGTTTCGGGGTGACTGCCGGCAGGCATCACATCGACGAACGGTTCATTGGCATAGCGCTTTTCAAACAGCGCCTGCAGGTCTACCGAGCGATCGACAACGGTTGCGTACAGCGTGGAGTGAATGCCACGGATCATCGGCGTCAGGTGCGGAACGAAGGTCAGGCCCACATCCTTACCGGCAGCACGACGCAGCCCCTGGCGGATTTCAGGCAAGTGACGATGCCCTTTTACTGCATAGGCCTTCATGCTTTCCGACGTCTCGGAGTACAGAGAACCCACTGCAGCACCACGACCGGCGCCGCTGACACCCGACTTGCAGTCCGCGATCAGGCGCGAAGTATCCGCCAACCCCGCTTCCAGCAATGGCAGGAACCCCAACTGCGTCGCGGTTGGATAGCAACCTGGCACCGCAATCAGGCGCGCTTGCTTGATTTGCTCGCGATTGACTTCCGGCAGGCCATACACCGCCTCCTCCAACAACTCAGGGGCGCCATGCGGCTGGCCGTACCACTTGGCCCACTCATCGGCGTCCTGTAAACGGAAGTCAGCCGACAGGTCGATGACTTTGGTACCCGCAGCAAGCAGTTCGCCAGCCAGTGCATGGGCCACCCCGTGCGGGGTAGCAAAGAACACCACATCACACGCGCCAAGGGTCTTGATGTCCGGAACGCTGAACGCCAGGCCGTCGTAGTGGCCTCGCAGGTTCGGGTACATATCGGCAACGGCCAGCCCGGCCTCGGATCGGGAAGTGATGACCACCACCTCAGCTTGCGGATGCTGAGCCAACAGACGCAGCAATTCGACACCGGTGTAACCCGTGCCGCCGACGATACCGACCTTGACCATAAACCTGCCCTCAACGAACCCACTGGAAAGCCGTCGATAATAGGGGCCGTATCGTCCTGCGACAACCGCCAACGTGACGTAAGGGCGCATGAGCCACTACTATCTTCAGTTACCGTGAACCTGGGAATAACTAGAAATGCTCTATCTATGGGTCAAAGCCTTCCACATCGTCAGTATCGTCTGCTGGTTTGCCGCGCTGTTCTACCTGCCACGCCTGTTCGTCTACCACGCCCAAAGTGAAGACACCGTCAGCAAAGAACGCTTCAGCATCATGGAGCGCAAGCTCTACCGCGGCATCATGGGCCCGGCGATGATTGCCAGCCTGGTGTTCGGCGGCTGGCTGATCTACCTCAACCCCGCCATCTTTCAATCCGGCGCGTGGATCCACGCCAAGCTGACGCTCGTGGTGCTGCTCATCGGCTACCACCATATGTGCGGCGCCCAGGTAAAACGCTTCGCCCGTGGCGAAAACACCCGCAGCCATGTCTTTTATCGCTGGTTCAACGAAGTGCCCGTTCTGATATTGCTGGCTATCGTAATTTTGGTCGTGGTCAAACCGTTCTAATTTCAATTACTCGGGGTACCTCCAATGTCACTGCCTGCTTTGCTCGAACAACGTCTGCGCCTGCCCGTGGTGGCGGCGCCGATGTTTCTGATTTCCAACCCGCAACTGGTCCTGGCGTGCTGTCGCAATGGGGTGGTCGGGAGTTTCCCGGCGCTCAACCAGCGCGAGAGCAGCGGCTTCAAGGCCTGGCTGGAAGAAATCGAAGCGGGCCTGGCGCAACTGGACAACCCTGCGCCATATGCCGTGAACCTGATCGTGCACAACAGCAACCCACGCCTGGAAGCCGACTTGGCGATTTGCGTCGAGCACAAAGTGCCGATCGTCATCACCAGCCTGGGCGCAGTAAAGGAGTTGGTCGATGCCGTGCACAGCTACGGCGGCCTGGTGTTTCACGACGTGACCACTCGGCGCCATGCCGAGAAAGCCGCAGAAGCCGGTGTTGATGGCCTGATTGCCGTGGCCGCAGGCGCCGGTGGCCATGCCGGCACGTGGAGCCCATTTTCTCTGATTGCCGAGATTCGCCAATTCTTCGATAAAACCCTGCTGCTGGCCGGCTGCCTCAACCATGGGCACGAGATCCTCGCCGCCCAAGTGCTGGGCGCAGACCTCGCCTATTTCGGCACGCGCTTTATCGGCACCACTGAAAGCCACGCCACGGATGCCTATAAAGAGATGCTGCTCACATCGCGCGCCGCCGACATCGTGCACACTCCCGCAGTCTCCGGCGTACCGGCGAGCTTCATGCGCCAAAGCCTGGAAAACGCCGGTTTCGACCTCGCTGCCTTACAAGGCAAAGGTGAAGTAAACTTCGGCTCCAAGCTCAAGCCGTTGAGCGACGAAGCCAAAGCCTGGAAGACCGTATGGTCCGCCGGCCAGGGCGTCGGTGAGATTAATGATTTGCCCAGCGTCGATGAACTGATTGCCCGCCTGGATGCCGAATACCGCAAGGCACGCGAGCACTCGGCACAACTTCGCTGGCCACGCTGATAACCGCCAGGCCTGCTGACCGAAGTCGGCCTGTACTCCTTCCCTGATTCAAGTGACAAGGATGCCCGCATGAGCGACAACCGTTTCAAGATTGTGTTTGACGGAGCCCTGCTCCCGGGTGTCGAAAGCACCACTGCCAAGCTGAACCTCGCCGAACTGTTCAAAAGCGATGTGGCAGCCATCGAAAAGCTTTTTACCGGCCGCCCGGTCGCGCTCAAGCGTGACCTGTCCCGCTCCGATGCCGAAACCTACCTCACGGCGCTGAAAAACGCCGGGGTCGATGCACGTATCGAACCTGAGCAACCCGTGGCCTTCAGCCTGGCCGAAGCTCACGAGACGGATACCCGCGCGTCTGACTTCTCGCGTTCCGCTGCTTCGCCCTATGCTCCGCCGCGTGCGGCAGTGGGTGACCACACCGAGGAGTACTCGACACTCAAGGTCTTCACCATCAACGGGCGTATCGGCCGTCTCCGGTATCTCGCCTGGACGCTGGTGTTGACCCTGGCAATGCTGGTCGCTGGCGGCATCATCAGCACCGCGAGCTTTGCCGTGGCGACCGCCTCACCGACCGCCGGCATCATTCTCGGCTCGCTGCTGGGCTTCGCGCTGGTTGTTGCGATTGTCTGGGTCAGTGTGCAAATCGGTGTGCAACGCCTGCACGACCTGGGTTGGTCGGGCTGGCTGTGGTTCCTGCACCTGGTGCCTTTGGTGAACAGCGTCTTCCCGATCCTGTTGCTGGTATTGCCGGGTAATGCAGGCGCCAACCAATACGGCGCGCCGCCTCCGCGCAACTCCACCGCGGTAAAAGTGTTGGCTGCCCTGTGGCTGGCATTCATTCCGGTGATGTTCGCCATTGTGGTGGCGCTGGGTATGAACGGCTACTTGAACCAACTCGAAGCCAATATGGACAGCAGTTACGAAAGCAGCTCCATCACCTCCGATGACGCCACCGATCAAAGCGTCACTGTTGATGAAGAAGAAGGCGCGCAAAGTGCTGACGACACGGCCGAACCTGTAGACTCTCCAGAACAGTGAAGAAACGCCCGCCGCCTGTGATGCCTCTGTCACAGGCCCGGCGGCGTTGCGATGGAGAAAGGCATGACCCGTTACGCTCTGATCACCGGTGCCTCCAGCGGCATCGGCCTGGCTTTGGCCGAAGCACTGGCCCGTCGCGGCCGCAGCTTGATTCTGGTGGCCCGCCAGCGTGATCAGTTGGAAAGCATTGCAATTGAATTGACTCAACGCTTCGGCGTCGAGGTGCTGTTTCGTGCCTGCGACCTGGGCGAGCCGCTGCGCTTGTCCGGGTTTCTGCTGGAACTTGAAGAAGGTGAGCGCCAGATAGACCTGCTGGTCAATTGCGCCGGCATGGGCACCAGCGGGCCATTCCTGGCCCAGGACTGGATGACTGAACAAGACCTGATCGAAGTCAACATCCTGGCCCTGACCCGCATGTGCCATGCCCTTGGTAACGCCATGGCCCTCAATGGTGGGGGCCAGATTCTCAACGTTGCCTCGGTCGCAGCCTTTCAGCCTGGCCCGTGGATGAGCAGTTACTACGCCAGCAAGGCGTATGTGTTGCACTTCTCCGAAGGCTTGCGCGAAGAGTTGAAGACCTGCGGCATCAAAGTCTCGGTACTGTGCCCCGGCCCTACGCGCACTGCGTTCTTCGGCACCGCCCAAATGGACACCGCCAAGCTGGACCGCAGTAAGCAACTGATGAGCCCCGAAGAAGTTGCGCTCTACACCGTGCGTGCGCTGGAAAGAAACAAAGCCATCATCATTCCCGGGCGACGCAACCGTTGGCTGGCCTTCAGCCCGCGTTTCAGCCCTCGCTGGCTGACACGCAAGATCGCCGGTGCGATCAACAAGGCCTATTGCCCACGCTGACTGGCTGGGTACACTCCCCTGCACTTTCACAATGGAGAAACAGCTGTGGATACTCTGTTCACCAAGATCATCAACAGGGAAATACCCGCGAAGATCATCTATGAAGATGACCAGGTCCTCGCCTTCCACGATATTGCCCCAATGGCGCCCGTGCATTTTCTGGTGATTCCGAAAAAGCCTATTCGTACCCTCAACGACCTGACCGAAGAAGACAAAGCCCTCGCTGGACACATTTTGTTCACCGCTCAGCGATTGGCGGTGGAGCAAGGCTGCGAGAAGGGCTTTCGCGTGGTCATGAACTGCAATGAGGATGGCGGGCAGACCGTTTATCACATTCATATGCACGTGCTGGGTCAGCGCCAGATGAACTGGCCACCGGGCTGATCAACCCTGCAACCACGGTCGCAGCCCCGGGCTGCGACCCAATGCCCTTGACTCAGCGCAAACGCTTCACCCTCTCTTGCGGTAAACTGACCGCCGAGATTCTTCCCGGAGGTCAGCATGACTACCCAACGTCACTACTCGCCGATTGACCGTCTGTTGCTGCAAGCCGACACGGCCATGCGCACGCTGTTGCCGTTCAGCGGCCAACCGTACCGCCCATCGCCTGCCATCGTGCAGCCCGACGCGCAGATGAGCGAGACCGACACCCGCCACGTTGCCGGCCTGATGCGCATCAACCATACCGGAGAAGTCTGTGCCCAGGCGTTGTACCAAGGCCAGGCGCTGACCGCCAAGCTGCCGCAAGTACGGGCAGCGATGGAACATGCGGCCGAAGAAGAGATCGACCACCTGGCCTGGTGCGAGCAACGCATTCGCCAGCTCGGTAGCCATCCCAGCGTGCTCAACCCACTGTTTTACGGTTTGTCGTTTGGTATCGGCGCCGCCGCCGGCTTGATCAGCGACAAGGTCAGCCTCGGTTTTGTCGCCGCCACGGAACATCAGGTCTGCAAACACCTGGATGAACACCTGGAGCAACTGCCGGCCGAGGACGAAAAGTCTCGCGCCATTCTTGAGCAGATGCGTATTGATGAAGAACATCACGCAGATAGCGCACTGGATGCGGGCGGCTTCCGCTTCCCGGCGCCGGTGCGGTTTGGTATGAGCCTGCTGGCCAAAGTAATGACCAAAAGCACCTATCGCATCTAAGTGCGTCAAAACTGATCCACAAAAAAGGGCGCTATCGAAGCGCCCTTTTCTTTTGCGGTGTGTCTCAACCTAACTCAATGATCTCGTAATCATGAGTGATAGCCACACCGGCCGCGCCGAGCATGATCGACGCCGAGCAATACTTCTCAGCTGACAGCTCAATGGCTCGCTTGACCTGGGCTTCCTTCAGCGCCCGACCCTTCACCACGAAATGCATGTGGATCTTGGTGAACACCTTGGGATCTTCGGTGGCGCGCTCGGCTTCCAGGAAGGCTTCGCAGCTTTCCACGGCCTGACGGGATTTCTTCAGGATGCTGACCACGTCGAAGTTGCTGCAACCGCCTACCCCCAGCAGGAGCATTTCCATCGGGCGTACGCCCAGGTTACGGCCACCGGCGTCCGGCGGGCCATCCATGACCACTACATGGCCACTGCCCGACTCACCGAGGAACATGGCCTCGCCCGCCCATTGGATGCGTGCCTTCATCGCCCAGACTCCACTGCTAAAAAAGGGTCGCCAGCTTAGCACAGGGCTTTGAAACAGCAGCGCCCAGCATGAAAGCTGTAAATAGCAGTCTTTGCCCGGTAAATTCCTTAATCGAAGCAGAATGTGTCTGTTAAGCTGGCGCCAATTCAATGGCGCATTGCCATCCTTTGTACAGCGTGTCTCAATGCCGACACCGCTGGATAAAAAAATAAATCCAACCACACCGTGCAGTCTTTCCGGGATACAACCATGGTTGCTCTTACTCCCACACCCAAGATCAAGAACCTCGACAAACTGTTGATGCATTGCCAGCGCCGGCGTTATCCGGCCAAGCACAACATCATCTGCGCGGGCGAACGTTCGGAAACACTGTTCTTCATTATCAAGGGCTCGGTCACCATCCTGATCGAGGATGAAGAGGGCCGCGAAATGATCATCGCCTACCTCAATACCGGCGATTTCTTTGGGGAACTGGGGTTGTTTGAACAGGCGGGCAAAGAGCAGGAACGCAGCGCCTGGGTGCGGGCCAAGGTCGAGTGCGAAGTCGCTGAAATCAGTTACACGAAGTTCCGCGAACTGGCCCAGCATGATCCCGACATCCTGTACGCCCTGAGCGGTCAGATCGCCCAGCGGCTGCGCGACACCACACGCAAAGTGGGTGACCTGGCGTTCTTTGATGTCACCGGACGCGTGGCCCGTTGCCTGCTGGAGCTGTGCAAGCAACCGGACGCCATGACCCATCCTGACGGCATGCAGATCAAAGTCACGCGCCAGGAAATCGGGCGCATTGTCGGCTGCTCACGGGAAATGGTCGGTCGCGTGCTCAAGGACTTGGAAGAACGCAACCTCGTGCACGTCAAAGGCAAGACGATGGTGGTGTTCGGTACGCGTTAAACCGGCAGGAACCCGGCCAGCATCTGACGGTACAACGCATCCAGACGGGTGATCGCATCCGGCGCGGGAAAGGCTTCGTGCAAGGCAATATGGCTGTCGGCACGCACCCGCTGGTCGAGGCCACACGCTTCATTGAAGCGATTGACCGCCGCAATCAACTCCTCGCGGTCGTTATCCAGCAACAAAGCACCGTGCACCAAACCCACCGGGCGGCCGCCGCTTTGCCGCCAGCGCTGGGCGGTGCCCACCATCTTGCGACCGTTGAGGTTGACGTTGTAACGGCCATCGCAGAAGGCGCCGTCAATCTCACCGACACTGGCATCACCGCCCAACGCAATCAGAAAGTCACAGATCGGCTGGCACAAACGCTGGTAGCCGGTTTCGATCCGCCCTTGATCGCCTTCACTGCGCGGCGGTGCGTAAACCAGCGCGATATTAACGGTCGCAGCAGATTGCGGCACCGGTTCACCGCCGGTTTCGCGCAGCAATACCGGCCAACCGGCATCGGCCGAGACTTGGCTGGCCGCATCAAAAGCCGGCAAGCGGCTCAACCGGCGCGGCATGACCAAGGCCTGATCACTGGGCTGCCAGAACAGCAGGCCGAATTCTTGCTCGCCCGCGCAAACGGCCGCCAGCAGGTCCTGCTCGGCGGCAAGGCCTGCTTCAACTGTCATCGGCACTGGCTTGAGCATCGAACACCTATTTCTATGAATAGACACAAAACCAAATGTGGGAGTTGGCTTGCCTGCGATAGCATCACCTGGGGGTAACTGCTACACCGAGGTGTCTGCATCGCAGGCAAGCCAGCTCCCACACTGACCGCACTTCAATCAATCCAGGGTCGAACCGCTGACGGCCACGCCACGCTCAGGGAAGAACAGGCGTTGCAGTTCCGCGCCCGGGTTCTCGGCGCGCATGAAGGTCTCGCCCACCAGGAACGAATACACACCGCTGATTTCCATCAGTTCCACGTCGGCGCGGTTGACGATGCCACTTTCGGTAATCACCAGGCGATCGCGTGGAATACGTGGCAGCAGGTCGAGGGTGTTTTCCAGGCTGACTTCAAAGGTGTGCAGGTTACGGTTGTTGACCCCCACCAGCGGTGTGTCGAGGGTTTTCAGCGCTCGCTCAAGTTCGTCGCCGTCGTGCACTTCAACCAGCACGTCCAGGCCGACGCTTTTGGCGACTGCCGCCAACTCCGCCATTTTCACGTCATCCAATGCGGAGACGATCAGCAATACGCAGTCGGCGCCCAAGGCACGGGCTTCGACGATCTGGTAAGGGTCGACCATGAAGTCCTTGCGGATCACCGGCAACTTGCACGCGGCGCGAGCCTGCTGCAGGAACAGATCGGAGCCCTGGAAGTAGTCGATATCGGTCAGCACGGACAAACACGTGGCACCGCCCTTCTCGTAGCTCTTGGCAATGTCTTCAGGAATGAAGATCTCGCGAATCACGCCCTTGCTGGGTGAAGCTTTTTTGATCTCGGCAATGACGGCGGGCTGCTTTTCCTTGGCCTGCTTGATCAAGGCATTGGCAAAGCCACGCGGTGCATCGGCGCTTTTCGCCAGGCCTTCCAACTCGGCCAGGCTGACACGGGCGCGGCGCTCGGCGACTTCTTCAGCCTTGCGGGCCAGAATTTTTTCCAGAACGGTCGGAACACTCATTCTTCATTCTCCATTTTGAACACCGCAGTAAAGGCACCCAGCTCTTCGAGTTTCTCGCGAGCAAGCCCGGTGTGCAGAGCATCATGAGCGAGGGCCACGCCCTCTTTAAGACTGTAGGCGTGATCCGCGGCATACAGCGCCGCACCGGCATTGAGCACAATCATTTCTGCCGCTTTCTGGCCGTTCTCAGTCTTGCGGCGCCCCAGGGCATCACGAATCAGCTCAAGAGACGCTGCAGGGCTTTCTACGGACAGTCCATGCAAACTCTGGCTTTTCATACCAAGGTCTTCAGGCTCGACCCAATATTCAGTGACCTCGTCATTCTTCAGCTCCGCCACAAAGGTTGGGGCGGCCAGGCTGAATTCGTCCAGGCCATCTTTGGAATGCACCACCAGCACATGCTTGCTGCCCAGGCGCTGCAGGACTTCAGCCAATGGCCGACACAGTGCCTGGCTGAACACGCCTACCACCTGATGTTTCACACCGGCCGGATTCGTAAGCGGGCCGAGCATGTTGAACAGGGTGCGCAGGCCGAGGTCCTTGCGCGGGCCGGCGGCGTGTTTCATCGCGCCGTGATGGGACTGGGCAAACATGAAGCCAATGCCGACGCTGTCGATGCAGCGCGCCACTTGCACTGGCGTCAGGTTCAGGTAGATCCCGGCGGCTTCCAACAGGTCGGCACTGCCGCTCTTGCCGGAGACCGCACGGTTACCGTGCTTGGCCACGGTGCAGCCAGCCGCTGCGACCACAAAGGACGCCGCCGTGGATACGTTGAAAATATTCGCACCGTCACCGCCGGTGCCGACCACATCGACCACACCGTCGAGGGTCTTGAGTTCGACCTTGTCCGCCAGCTCACGCATGACCGATACGGCGCCGACGATTTCGTCGATGCTTTCGCTCTTCATGCGCATCGCCATCATGAACGCGCCAATCTGCGCATCGGTGCATTGGCCGGTCATGATCTCGCGCATCACATCGCTCATTTCAGCGGTGCTCAGGTCCAGGTGGCCGACGATACGGCTCAGGGCAGTCTTGATATCCATGGAAAGTCCTTAGCGCGTGCCGCCGCTTTGCTTGAGAAAGTTGGCGAACAGCTCGTAGCCCTGCTCGGTCAGGATTGACTCGGGGTGAAACTGCACCCCTTCGATATTCAGTGTCTTGTGGCGCAGGCCCATGATCTCGTCGACCGAGCCGTCTTCCAGTTGGGTCCAGGCCGTCAGTTCCAGGCACTCGGGCAGGGTTTCACGCTTGACCACCAGCGAGTGGTAGCGGGTTACCGTCACCGGCAGGTTCAAACCGTGGAATACACCGAGGTCCTTATGGAATACCGGGCTGGTCTTGCCGTGCATCACCTGGCGCGCCCGCACCACATCACCGCCAAAGGCCTGACCGATGGACTGGTGGCCCAGGCACACGCCCAGAATCGGCAACTTGCCGGCGAAATACTGGATGGCTTCGAGAGAGATGCCCGCTTCGGTCGGCGTGCAAGGGCCAGGCGAAACCACGATGCGCTCCGGGTTCAGGGCAGCGATTTCGGCAACCGTCAGTTCATCGTTACGCACCACCTTGACCTCGGCACCGAGTTCGCCCAGGTACTGCACAACGTTGTAGGTAAAGGAATCGTAGTTATCAATCATCAGCAACATGTGGGTTCAAACCTCTTGAATTCACTGATTTCGAATGACCGCCTTCCAAGAGAGTGTCCCGCTGCCAGACGCACGTTCCGGTTGCCAGGGTTAGCCGGCAAGGGGCGTCGAACAACGGGTGAAGAAGGCAAATCGGTACAGGTCCGGCCGGGCCGGCAGAGAAAAATGTCAGGCGCGCCAACGCCAACGGGCGTGTGCCTTGACTACTCGCATCAAGAGTTTGCTGATGATCAACACGGGAAGGGTCTCATTCATACGTTCAGGCACAGTAACGTAGCCTCGCCAGCGGTGCAATATGGAGCAGCGAATACGGGGGAATCACTACGACTTCTTTATAGGAAAAAACTGTTTTCTTCGAAGAAAACCCTCACTACATTGCTAGTGTTTCGCGTCCGATACAAAAACAACTAAATGGAATTTCGCATGCTCAGACCACCGTTTTTCGCTCCCCTCGCTGGCGCTCTCTTGTCCCTGGCCTGCGCGCAGGCGTTTGCAGCCCCTTCACCCTATTCAACCATGGTCGTTTTTGGCGACAGCCTGGCAGACGCCGGCCAGTTCCCCGATGGCTCGGCCGGCGCCACTTTGCGCTTCACCAACCGCACCGGGCCGACCTTTCAGGGCGACTATGGCCTTGTCTCATCGACCCTCCTGGGTGCGAAACTGGGTGTAGCGCCCAACGACCTGAATGCCTCCACCTCGCCGGTTCGCGCGGCACAAGGCCTGCCTGACGGGAACAACTGGGCGGTCGGCGGCTACCGTACCGACAACATCCTGGACTCCATCACCTCAGTCTCCAATGCGGCGATTCCGCCTGGAAACCCCGGTGGCGGCACCGTTTTGCGCAGTCGCCAGGGTTATCTGCCGACAAACGGCGGGCGGGCCGACCCGAACGCGCTGTATTTTCTGTCCGGTGGCGGCAATGACTTCCTGCAAGGGCGTGTGCTCAGCCCGGGTCAAGCCGTTGCCGCGGGTGGGCGCCTGGCGGACAGCGCCCAAGCCCTGCAACAGGCCGGGGCTCGCTACATCATGGTGTGGATGCTGCCCGACCTGGGCTTGACCCCCGCCATCAACGGCACGCCGGCGCAGGCAGCAAGCTCGGCCCTGAGCGGCATCTTCAACCAGTCACTGGTGCAACGCCTGTCGCAGATCGATGCCCAGATCATCCCGCTGAACATCCCGCTGCTGTTAAACGAAACCTTCGCTGACCCAGCCCGCTTCGGCTTGGCCTCCGGGCAAAACCTCACGGGCACCTGCTTCAGCGGCAACAGTTGCACCGCCAACCCGACCTACGGCATCGGCGGCACCCAGCCGGACCCGACCAAGCTGATCTACAACGACTCGGTCCACCCCACCATCGCCGGCCAACAACTGATCGCCGACTACGCCTATTCCCTGCTCGCAGCCCCCTGGGAAATCACCTTGCTGCCGGAGATGGCCCAAGGCACCTTGCGCGCCCACCAGGATGAACTGCGCAACCAGTGGCAAGCCGACAACGGCAACTGGCAAGCCGTCGGCCAATGGCGCGCGATCGTGGCCGGTGGTGGCCAGCACTTGGACTTCGATGATCAACGCAGCTCGGCCAGTGGCGACGGCAGTGGCTACAACGTGAATGTCGGCGGCAGCTATCGGCTCGACGACAGTTGGCGCGTCGGTGTGGCCGCCGGGCTGTATCGCCAGACACTCGAAGTCGGCGCCCGCGACTCGGACTACACGCTCAACAGCTACATGGGCACCGCCTTCGCTCAATATCAGCAAAATCACTGGTGGGCCGATGCCGCGCTGACCGGCGGCAAGCTGGACTTCGACAGCCTCAAGCGCAAGTTCGCCCTGGGCGTCAGCGAAGGCTCCGAAAAAGGCGACACCGATGGCTGGCTCTGGGCCTTGAGCGGACGAGTGGGCTATGACATTGCCGGCGTCGGCAGCGATTGGCACCTGTCACCGTTTATCAGCGCCGACTATGCGCGGGTCGAAGTGAACGGTTATTCGGAAAAGGACAGCCGCTCCACGGCACTGACGTTTGATGATCAGCAACGCGACTCCAAGCGTCTCGGCGTCGGCCTGCAGGGCAGCTACCGCGTCACCCCGCAAACCCAAGTATTTGGCGAAGTGGCCCACGAGCACGAGTTCGAAAACGATGCTCAGAAGGTCAACATCTCACTCAACAGCGTGCAGGGAATCGACTTCAAGCTGGACGGCTACACACCTCGCAGCAATTCGGATCGCTTGAACCTCGGCATCAGCCACAAGCTGACTCAGGAGCTGGCGTTGCGGGCGGTGTATAACGTGAGGAAGGATGACAGCCTGACCCAGCAAGGGGTGAGTGTCGGGGTGAGTCTGGATTTCTAAACGGGTCTGAAACACGCTACAAAACAATGGTGGGAGCTGGCTTGCCTGCGATGCAGACACCTCGGTGAATCAGGTACACCGAGGTGATGCTATCGCAGGCAAGCCAGCTCCCACATGTTCCAGCGCCAGCCGTTAACCCTGAGGAGTCTGCTCGGCCAACGCCACAGCCCGGAACATCGCGCGGCGTTTGTTCAGCGTCTCTTCCCATTCGAGCGCCGGCACCGAGTCAGCAACAATCCCGCCACCCGCCTGCACGTGCAGCTCGCCGTCCTTGATCACGGCGGTGCGGATCGCAATCGCGGTGTCCATGTTGCCGTTCCAGGCGAAATACCCCACGGCGCCGCCGTAGACACCACGCTTGACCGGCTCCAGTTCGTCGATGATTTCCATCGCGCGAATCTTTGGCGCACCCGACAACGTGCCCGCCGGCAGAATCGCGCGCAACGCGTCCATCGCGGTCAACCCGGCTTTCAGCTCGCCGGTGACGTTGGACACAATGTGCATCACGTTGGAATAACGCTCGATCACCATCTTCTCGGTCAACTTCACCGAACCGATTTCCGAGACGCGCCCAGTATCGTTACGGCCCAGGTCGATCAGCATCAAGTGCTCGGCAATTTCCTTGTCGTCACTGAGCAAGTCTTCTTCCAGCGCCAGATCAGCCTCTTCGGTCGCGCCACGCGGGCGAGTGCCGGCGATCGGGCGCACGGTAATCAGGTTGTCTTCGACGCGCACCAGCACTTCCGGTGAACTGCCCACCACGTGGAAGTCGCCGAAGTTGAAGAAATACATGTACGGCGTCGGGTTGAAGCAACGCAGCGCGCGATACAGGTCAATCGGCGCAGCCTTGAAGTCGATGGACATGCGTTGCGACGGCACCACCTGCATGCAATCACCGGCCAGGATGTATTCCTTGATCGTGTCGACCGCGCGCTCGTAGTCATCCTGAGTAAAGCTTGAACGAAAGATCGGATCGGCAGCAGGCGGACGGCTGAGGTCCAGGCCACGACGCGGGGTGATCGGCTGGCGCAGTTTTTCCAGCAGGGCTTCCAGGCTGGCCTGGCCTTGCTCGAAGGCATCGGCCTGGGAAGGGTCGGCGAGGACAATCGCGTGCATCTTGCCGGCGAGGTTGTCGAACACCACCACCGCGTCGGAGACCATCAACAGAATGTCCGGCACGCCCAGCGGGTCTGGATTCGGGCATTTGCCCAGGCGTTTTTCCACATAACGCACACAGTCGTAGCCGAAATACCCCACCAGGCCGCCGTTAAAGCGCGGCAGGCCGGCAATGGTCGGCACGTTGTAGCGCGCCTTGAACGCTTCGACGAAGGCCAGCGGGTCTTCAACGTCGTGGCTTTCGATCTCGACGCCGTCCTGCGTGATGCTCACATGGTGATCATGCACGCGCAGCACGGTGCGGCATGGCAGGCCGATGATCGAGTAACGGCCCCACTTCTCGCCGCCCTGTACCGATTCCAGCAGGTAGGAATTGGGCTCGTCGGCAAGTTTCAGGTAGATCGACAGCGGCGTATCGAAGTCGGCCAGGGTTTCGCAGGCCAAGGGGATACGGTTATAGCCGGCAGCGGCCAAACGCAGGAATTCTTCGCGGTTCATGAGGTGCCTCGTGGCTTGAGGGTCAAACGGTCAGGTGTGCAAACATGCCGCAGCGCGGCCAGGATCAGTCAGGCGCGCCAACGCCAGCGGGCCAGGGCCTTGATGACTTTCATCCAGAGTTTGCGAGTGACCACCACGATGGGATTTCCAGAAGGGGACGGTTCGGTGTCGGGCAACGTTATCTCAGCGCCCGCTCCCAAGCAACCGGGTATTAGCAGTCGCAGGTCATCAATCACCAGTGCCGGCGATTCTTCGGCAATCGGACGACCATGGTTGTAGCCGTAACTCAGGGCCACGCACTGCACACCGGCGGCTTTTGCGGCCAGCACGTCACTGCGCGAATCGCCGACAAACAACGATTGGGATGCCGGGATGTTGGCCATTTTCATCACGAAAAACAGCGCTGCCGGGTCGGGTTTCTTCTGCGGCAAAGTATCGCCACCGATGATCCAGCGGAAGTAACGGCCGATTTTCATCTGGTCCAACAGCGGCGCGACAAAGCGCTCCGGCTTGTTGGTGATCAGGGCCATTTCCACGCCCTGCTTGTGCAGCCATTTGAGCGTGTCGCGCACGCCGGGGTAAACCACGGTCAGTTCGTGGCTGCTTTCGTAGGCTGCATTGAACAATTCCAGGGCGTGCTCGGCTTCGACATCATCGACGCCTTCAGCCTCGATATGGTTGGCCAGGGCCCGGCGCACCAGCATCTGCGCGCCATTGCCGACCCACTCGCGTACCGACTCGATACCCGCCGGCTTGCGCCCCAGCTTGAGCAGCATCTCGTCCACCGCCGCCGCCAGGTCAGGCACCGAGTCGATCAACGTACCGTCCAGATCGAACATCACCAGCCGTGGCAGTTTGCCGGGGAACAGCCGCTCAAAACCGCTCATGGACGCGCCAGCGCGAGTTCGGCACGCATCTTGTCGATGACTTCCTGGTAGTCCGGGGCGTTGAAGATCGCCGAGCCGGCCACAAAGGTATCGGCCCCGGCGGCGGCGATCTCACGGATATTGTTGACGTTAACCCCACCGTCGATTTCCAGGCGGATATCACGCCCAGACGCATCGATCAGCGCGCGGGCTTCGCGCAGCTTGTTCAAGGTGCCGGGGATGAACTTCTGGCCACCGAAGCCTGGGTTGACGCTCATCAGCAGGATCATGTCGACCTTGTCCATCACGTACTCAAGCACGCTCAACGGGGTCGCCGGGTTGAACACCAGGCCCGCCTTGCAACCGCCTTCGCGGATCAGTTGCAGGGTGCGGTCGACGTGCAGCGAGGCTTCCGGGTGGAAAGTGATGTAGGTCGCGCCAGCGTCAACGAAGTCGCCGATGATGCGATCCACCGGGCTGACCATCAGGTGCGCATCAATCGGCGCGGTGATGCCGTACTTGCGCAGTGCGGCGCACACCATCGGGCCGATGGTCAGGTTGGGCACGTAGTGGTTGTCCATGACATCGAAGTGCACGAAATCGGCACCGGCGGCCAATACCTTGTCCACTTCATCACCCAGGCGGGCAAAATCGGCGGAGAGAATCGATGGAGCAATGACGAAGGGCTGCATGACGCACCTTTTTGAGCTAAATCACGATGGCGCGCATTGTATACCTCATGCTTTGCCATGCGCACCGTGACCTCACTCAACGGTTAGTAAGCTGCCCGGTAGATTTTCTCGATATCCGCTGCGCTGAGCTTGCGTGGATTGTTGCGCATCAGGCGTTCGATACCCGCCGCTTCCGTGGCCATGGCCGGGATTGCATCCTCGGGTATCCCAAAGCTGCGCAGGCCCGAAGGGATTTCCACTGCGGCACACAGTCGCGTCATCGCCTCAACCGCCTGGTCGGCTGCGTCGTTGATGCTGAGCCCGGTGACATTGACCCCCATCGCCTGGGCAATGTCCTGCATGCGCTCGACACACGCCAGCTTGTTCCAGTGCATCACGTAGGGCAGCAACAGCGCGTTGCTCACACCGTGGGCAATATTGAATCGCCCGCCCAGCGGGTAGGCCAACGCATGCACCGCGCCCACCCCGGCATTGCCGAACGCCATACCGGCCATCAGGCTGGCAGTGGCCATGTCATCGCGTGCTTGCAGGTTGGCCGGGTTGGCGTAGGCCTTGGGGAGCGCATTGGCAATCAGTTTGATCGCGCCAATGGCCAGGGCATCGGTGATCGGCGAGGCATTCAGTGACAGGTAGGATTCGATGGCGTGCACCAAAGCATCCACGCCACTGGCGGCGGTGACACTGCGCGGGCACGTGAGCGTCATTTGCGGGCTGATCAGCGCGACGTCCGGCAGCAGGTAATCGCTGACGATGCCTTTTTTCAGCTGTGCCACTTTGTCCGAGAGGATCGCCACATTGGTCACCTCCGAGCCGGTACCGGCCGTGGTCGGGATGGCGATCAGCGGCGGGCCCTTGCGCGGCACCTGGTCAACGCCGAACAAGTCCGCCAGGGCGCCGTGGTAACCGGCATAGGCCGCAACGCTTTTGGCAATGTCGATGGCACTGCCGCCGCCCACACCGATCAGGCCGTCATGCCCGCCTTCGCGGTATGCGCGCATGCAGTCTTCGACGATGGCGATTTCCGGGTCGGGCAGCACACGGTCGAAGATTTCATAGGGCCGCTCGCCCAAGTGTTCCAACGCCAGCGCCACGGTGCCGGACTTGACCAGCGCGGCGTCGGTGACGATCAGCGGGTTATCCACATCCAGGCGTGTGAGTTCGGCGGCCAGTTGTTCGATGGCGCCAGCGCCGGTCAACAGTTTGTGGGCGATCTTGAATGAGGAAGTGCTCATGTGCGCGGCCTCTCGTTAATGTTGGGCTTGCACAAGAGTAGCTGAGGCAAATGGGTTGTCTGCCATTCAGCGGCTGAATGGTCATTATCTGAATAAACACAAACCAATGTGGGAGCGGGCTTGCTCGCGAATGCGGTGTGTCAGTTAAAGATGCATTGACTGACACACCGCATTCGCGAGCAAGCCCGCTCCCACATTTTGAGCTCGGTTTGGCCTCAGACCTGTGCAGTGCGCAGTTTTTCGCTGCGGCCTCGTAGCCATTCCAGTGTCAGCAACAGCAGCACCGAGAAGGCAATCAGCAAGGTCGCCGCTGCGGCAATCGTCGGGCTGAGGTTTTCACGGATGCCGCTGAACATCTGCCGAGGCAAGGTTGCTTGCTCAGGGCCGGCAAGGAACAGCGTCACGACCACTTCATCGAATGACGTGGAGAACGCAAACAGCGCCCCGGAAATCACCCCGGGCGCAATCAACGGCAAGGTCACCCGACGAAACGCAGTCAACGGCGAAGCGCCCAGGCTGGCGGCCGCCCGTACCAGGTTATGGTTGAAGCCCTGCAAGGTCGCCGACACCGTGATAATCACAAACGGCACGCCCAACACCGCATGCACCACAATCAGCGAGAAGAAACTGTTGCCCAGCCCCAATGGCGCAAAGAACAGGTAACTGGCCACGCCGATAATCACTACCGGCACCACCATCGGCGAAATAACCAGCGCCATCACCAGCGCCTTGCCGGGGAAGTTGCCGCGGGTCAGGCCAATCGCCGCCAGGGTGCCGAACACCATTGCCAGCACGGTGGCCGCCGGGGCAACGATGATGCTGTTCTTCAGTGCGCGCAACCATTCGGCCGAGGCGAAGAAGTCCTGGTACCAGTGCAGCGAGAAACCTTGCAGCGGGTACACCAGGAAACTCCCGCTGTTGAACGACAGCGGGATAATCACCAGTACCGGCAATATCAGGAACAGCAGGATCAAGCCGCACAAGATCCGCAAGCTGTAGAACCACACCCGTTCCACCGGTGACATATAAGGGCTCAGCATCGCAAGGTCTCCTCAGCTCAGGCGCAGGCGACTGGCGCCCACCAGCCGGTTGTAGATCAGGTACAGCAGCACGGTCGCCAGCAGCAGTAAGCCGCCCAATGCCGTGGCCATGCCCCAGTTGATGCTGGTGTTGGTGTAGAAGGCTACAAAGTAGCTGACCATCTGGTCGTTCGGGCTGCCCAGCAGTGCCGGCGTAATGTAGTAACCAATCGCCAGGATGAACACCAGCAGGCAACCGGCGCCGACACCGGCATAGGTCTGCGGGAAGTACACGCGCCAGAAGCTGGCGAACGGGTGGCACCCCAGGGAGATCGCCGCCCGCATATACGTGGGCGAGATGCCTTTCATCACGCTGTAGATCGGCAGGATCATGAACGGCAGCAGGATATGCACCATGGAGATGTACACGCCGGTGCGGTTGAACACCAATTCCAACGGTTTATCGATCAGGCCCACACTCATCAGCGCGCTGTTGATCAGCCCACCGGATTGCAGCAACACAATCCACGCTGCCACGCGCACCAGGATCGAGGTCCAGAACGGCAGCAACACCAGGATCATCAGCAAGTTACTTTTGCGTGCCGGCAGGTTGGCCAGCAAGTAGGCCAACGGGTAAGCCAGCAGCAGACAGATGAAGGTAATCACCAGGCCCATCCAGAACGTGCGGGCGAAGATGTCCAGGTAGATCGCCTGGTCCGGCGTTGCCGGGGCGACTTCGCCGAGGTCATCAATGCGGTGATCGACGGCCGCCAACAGGTAGTAAGGCGTAAGGCTGCTGGTATTGCGCCGGATAGCCTGCCAGTACGCCGGGTCGCCCCAGCGCTCGTCGAGGGTTTCCAGCGCCTGTTTATAAGAGGCAGGCGCTTCGGTAAACGGCAGCGCCCGCGCGGTTTTGGTCAGCAGGCTACGGTAGCCGGCCAGTTCCATGTTCAAGCGTTTGGACAGGTCGCCCAGTGTCTGGTTTTTACGCGCTTCGCCCAGGTCTTCGCTGAGTGCCTGATACACCGGTTCACCCGGCAGACCACGACCATCCCAGGTCTTGACCGCCACCACGGTACGCGGCAAACCACCCACCACTTCCGGGTTGCCGACGCTTTTGTAAAGCAGCGCAACGATCGGCACCAGGAACACCAGCAGCAAAAACAACACCAATGGCGCAATCAAGGCTTGGGCCTTCCAGCGGTTGAGCCGCTCGGCACGCGCCAGGCGCTGCTTGAGGGTGGGGCTGGGAATGGCGATAACCATGGCAAACTCCGGAACTTAAAAATGAATGCGCTCTGCCCAACACAACAGATCCCAAATGGGAGCGGGGTTGTGTGGGAGCGGGCTTGCTCGCGAATGCGATGTGACAGTCAGCGCATGAAGCGACTGATCCACCGTATTCGCGAGCAAGCCCGCTCCCACACTTACCGGTTCGCACAAGGATTTAGCGGTGTTGCTGGTTACTTAGCAGCCCACGAATTGAAGCGCTGCTCCAACTGCTCGCCGTTATCCGCCCAGAAGCTCACGTCGATCTGCACCTGGTTGGCAATGTTTTCCGGCGTGGTCGGCATATCCTTCAACACATCCTTGGCCAGCAACGGCACAGCCTGGGTATTGGCCGGGCCGTAGGCGATGTTTTCCGAATAGGTCTTTTGCTGTTGCGGCTGTACCGAGAAGGCGATGAACTTCTTCGCCGCTTCCGCGCGGTCCTTGGCCAAGCCTTTAGGGATGGCCCACGCGTCGAAGTCGTAGATGCCGCCGTTCCAGACTACTTTCAGGTTGCTTTCTTTTTGCACGGCGGCGATGCGACCGTTGTAGGCAGAGCTCATGACCACGTCGCCAGAAGCGAGGTACTGCGGTGGTTGGGCGCCAGCTTCCCACCATTGGATCGACGGTTTGAGTTCATCCAGCTTCTTGAATGCACGGTCCTGGCCATCTTTGCCGGCCAGCACTTTGTACACGTCCTTCGGTGCCACACCGTCAGCCATCAAGGCGAATTCCAGGGTGTACTTGGCGCCCTTACGCAGGCCGCGCTTTCCGGGGAATTTCTTGGTGTCCCAGAAATCCGCCCAACTGGTCGGTGCGCTGGTCAGCTTGTCGGCGTTGTAGGCCAGCACGGTAGACCACACGAAGAAACCCACGCCGCAGGGCTGGATCGCGCCTTTGACGTAGTCGCCAGGGTTACCGAACAGTTTGGGGTCGAGCGGCTCGAACATGTCTTCGTCACAGCCACGGGACAGCTCCGGCGACTCCACTTCCACCAGGTCCCAGGACACGCTCTTGGTGTCGACCATGGCTTTGACCTTGGCCATTTCACCGTTGTACTCGCCGGCGACGATCTTGCCGTTGCCCGCACTTTCCCACGGTGCATAGAAGGCCTTGACCTGGGCCGCCTTGTTCGCGCCACCAAAGGACACGACCGTCAGGTCCGGGCCTGCCATGGCCTGTGTCGCGCCCATCAGGCCTAAAGCCAGGGCGGAATATTTAAGGGATCTCAACATTGTTGTTCTCTCCACGTGCAGGGTTGGTGAAGCCATGGGGCGATTAATTCGCCTCTAGAAGTGGGTCGAGTGCGCGAACGTGCTCGACTTGCCAGCCAATCGGTACCACGTCGCCGACCGCCAGGGCCGGGTCCAGCTCGGCAATCGGTTGTTTCACAAAAAAATCGGCCTTGCCGCAGACTTCCAGGCGCACGCGCACGTGGTCGCCCAGGTAGATAAATTCCACCACCCGTCCGGAGAAGCGGTTCACGCAGCTTTCGCTGGAGCCGTTGAGACTCACGCGCTCCGGGCGCACCGAGAGGGTCACCGGGCCGCCAATCTGGCCGACATTCACCGCCAGCGCCTCGACCTTTTCGCCACGCGCCAGCTCCACCACGCAACGCTCGCCGCTGTGGCTGTGCAGGCGCCCGTTGAGGCGGTTGTTCTCACCGATGAAGTTGGCGACGAAGGTGTTTTTAGGTTCTTCGTACAAGGTGCGCGGCGCGGCGATCTGCTGGATTTCGCCTTGGTGGAACACCGCCACGCGGTCGGACATGGTCAAGGCTTCGCCCTGGTCGTGGGTCACGTACACCACCGTCACACCGAGACGCTGGTGCAGGTGCTTGATCTCCATCTGCATGTGCTCGCGCAATTGTTTGTCGAGCGCGCCGAGGGGTTCGTCCATCAGCACCAGCTGCGGTTCGAACACCAGCGCCCGGGCCAGGGCCACGCGCTGCTGCTGGCCGCCGGAAAGTTGCGCCGGGTAACGCTGGGCGAAGGCGTCGAGCTGGACCATGCTCAACACACGTTTGACCCGTTCGCTGACATCGGTCTTGCTCAAGCCGCGCACCGACAACGGGAACGCCAGGTTTTCGGCGACGGTCATGTGCGGGAACAACGCATAGTTCTGGAACACCATGCCGATGTCGCGTTTGTGCGGCGGCACGTTGTTGATCGCGCGCCCGGCCAGCAGGATTTCACCGGCGGTCGGTGTCTCGAAACCGGCGAGCATCATCAGGCTGGTGGTCTTGCCCGAGCCGGATGGCCCGAGCAGGGTGAGGAACTCGCCCTTGCGAATCTCCAGGTTGAGGTCTTTGACGATCAGGTTCTCGCCGTCGTAGCTTTTCTGCACGCCACGAAAGCTGACCAGCACATCATTTGAATCCACCTCGCTCATACCCGCACCTTTGTGTTTTGGACTGCTGTGGCACAAGCGTAGTCCAGGCGCGAGGCCCCGGAAATCGGGGGCCAGGAGAGAATTGCATCAGCAGGATGGAAGCCTGGGGGTAGGGATTGCCCTACAGCGATGGCGGGGATGGAACAGTGTCAGGGTTGCGCCCGCAGGGAACGCTCACGACAGGGCTCAAGGGAGGTCGCAAACAGGCATGTCGTCACAACAGCTTATGTTCCATGGCGTACTTCACCAATTCGGCCAGGGAGGTAATATTGAGCTTTTGCATCAGGCGCGCCTTGTGGGTGCTGATGGTCTTGCTGCTCAGCGCCAGTTGCTGCGCGATGTCATTGACGTTGGCGCCCTGGGCCAGGCGCTCGAACACCGAAAACTCGCGCTCCGAGAGCAACGAATGCAGCGGCCGCGTATCCGTCAGGCCGACTTCAAACACCATGCGGTCAGCCAGGTCCGGGTCGATATAGCGCCCGCCCGCCGCGACTTTGCGAATCGCCGTCAGCAACAGGGCCGGGTCGCTGTCCTTGGTCGCATACCCCGCCGCACCGACTTTCAAGGCTCGGGCGGCCATTTGCGCTTCATCGTGCATGGACAACACCAGGATCGCCGGCGGGTTATTCAGTGCACGGATGCGCGCAATGGCTTCCAGCCCATTCACACCCGGCATCGAGATATCCAGCAACACAACCTCGCACGCCACATGGCGCAAGGTCTCCAGCAACTGCTCGCCGTTACTCGCCTCGCCCACCACTTGCAGGTCTTTGGCCAGGCCGATCAATTGCTTGATGCCTTCACGGACGATGGTGTGGTCTTCGGCTACCAATACGCGAATCACAGGGGTTTCCTCTTATAGTTATGCATCCAACGGCACCCTGACAGTCAAGGTGGTGCCCTCCCCCGGCTCGCTGTGCAGGCTCAGTTGCCCGCCCATCATCAACACCCGTTCGCGCATACCCACTACGCCAAAGGAGACGGGCCGCCCCTGGGACTCAACGAAACCGATACCGTCATCGCTGATGGTCAACTGCAGGTCGCCGCCCTCAACGACCAGGGTCAGCTCGACAGTATGCGCCCGGGCATGGCGCATCACATTGGTCAACGCCTCCTGCAGGATGCGGAACAGGCCGATGGCCTTGGCGTCGCTCAGGGCCGGCAGGTTATCCGGGACTTGTACCAGGCAGGGGATTTGCGTGCGGGCTTCAAAGCGGCGGGCTTGCCATTCGATGGCCGAGGCGATGCCCGCGTCCAGAATCGGCGGGCGTAAGGCGGTTGCCACGTCGCGCACCAGTTGGAACAGCTGGGCGATCAAGCGCTTCATGCTGTTCAGGCGCTCGTTCAAGCCCGGGTCCAATTGCGCATAGGCCAGTTCGCACATCGAGGTTTCCAGCTTGAGCACCGTGAGCATCTGCCCGAGTTCGTCGTGCACTTCGCGGGCGATACGGGCCTTTTCTTCTTCGCGTACGGTTTCCAGGTGGGCGGACAATTCGCGCAACTGCGCCTCGCTTTGCAGCAAGGCGGCCACATAACGGCGGCGCTCGGTCACGTCATTGAGATAAACGACCAGGTATTCGCCATCGGCAAAGCGCAGAAAGCTCAGGGACACATCGGCGGGCAGGACTGTGCCGTCTGCGCGCACGCAATCGGCCGCAAAGTTTTGCGGGCCTTCTTCGCTGGCGCGGGCGCGCTTCCACAGGTTGAGCCAGCGGTCCATGTTCAACGTCGGGTCAAAATCGATCAACGGCCTTTCGATCAATGCCCCTGCGCCATAACCGAGCATGGTTTCGGCCGCAAGGTTGGCATAGCGCACATGACTGTCCCAATTGACCCACAGGATGCCGACCGTACTTTGATCGATGGAAAATTGCGTCAACCGCAAGGCTTCGGCACTGGCGGCGCGCGCGGCACTTTCTTCCCGAGCCGCCAGCAGGCGCTGTTCCAGCTCACGCTGCTGGCGACGCTGCCAGACCACCACGGCGAGACTGGCGATCAGGAACAACCCCAAGAGCAGGCTGAGGTTTTTCCAGAAGGCCGGTGACTCCGACAAACGCGGGTACTTGGGTTGTAACCAGCGACTATGCAGTTGGTCCAGATCGCGGGCGGGGATCGCACGCAAGGCACTTTGCATGATGGTTGCCAGTTCCGGCCATTCACGGCGGGTGGCCACACGCAGCAATTGCGGCAAGCCGATATCCCCCACCACGGCCAGCCCGGCAAACTCTGCCTCGCCGGACAACCGGCTCAGCTGCGCCTCATCCACCACGGCATAACGCGCCTGCTGGCTGACCAGTAATTGCAAGGCCTGACGTTCCATGGGCACGCCTTGCACATTCAGGTTGGGATAGTTGCTGCGCAGGTAATCCGCCACGGCGCTGGGCATGCGCACGGCAACGCGAGACTGCTCATCGAGTTTTTCCAGCTCCACGGCACCGCCGCCTTCGCGGAAACCGACGATATGCTGGGGCACGCGCATGTACGGGTCGGTGAATAACCACAGGCGCAAGCCTGCGGGCGTTTGCTGCAGGCCGGGGGCGATATCCACCTCGCCGTCACGCACGGCGGCTTCCAATTGCTCCTGGCTGGGAAAGTTGCGCCAGGTCAGCTCAATGTTCAGCGCCTTGGCCAACCACTGCATCAACTCGACATTGGCCCCGGACAACCGCTGCAAGCGCCGGTCGTATTGTGCGTAAGGCGCCTGTAATACCAGGCCCACGCGCAACTCCGGATGCTGGGCCAGCCATTCCCGCTGCTGTGCATTCAGTTGCGCCAGTGGTGCAGCAGGCGCAGGCGCGGCACTCGCCATCAAGGCAAAGCACCAACAGCCGATAACCAGCAGACAGCGAAAACCCATGATCCACGTCTCACATCACTGACAAATACTGACCAACCCATTAGGCTGCTGGAATGACTTCTGGCCGGGAATTAACGATGCTCTTTCTCCACCGTTCGGCACTGCCAGCATTGTGCCTGTCGCTACTATTTACCAGCGCCTTTTCTGTACAGGCCGCCGACGCACCTGCGCCCGCCGCCGAAAAACCGGTTGAACGCCAACCCCTGCCCGAGCGCAGCCAGGAAGAAGCCAACGCCCTCGAGCGGCAACTTCCGCAACAGGAACAGCAACAGTTGCAGGCCGGCACCGACTCATTCCTGGCCCTGTGGAAGCCGGCCAACAGCGCCGAGCCCCAAGGTGTGGTGATTATCGTACCCGGCGCCGGGGAAAGTGCTGACTGGCCGCAAGCAATTGCGCCTTTGCGCAGTAAATTGCCGGACGCCAATTGGGGCACCCTCAGCCTTTCGTTACCGGACCTGAACATGGACACCTTGCCGCCACGGGTCATGGAAGCACCCAAGGCAGCGGTCGACACCAGCAGCAAAGAAGGCAGCACCGCCGCCAAACCCATCGAACAAGCCGCCAGCGCCGAAGCTGAAGGGACGGACCCGGCGGTGGTGCCGGGTGCGGAGCAACAGGACAAGACTGACGCCAAGCGCATCTTTGATCGTATCGACGCCGCCGTCGCCTTCGCCCAAACCCAGAGCGCGCGCAGCGTGGTGTTGCTCGGCCATGGCACCGGCGCGTGGTGGGCCGCGCGTTACCTGAGCGAGAAGCAGCCGTCCCAAGTGCAGAAGTTGGTGATGGTGGCCGGCAAGACGCCTGCGGGTCGGCAGCCGAATCTGCAACAACTGGCCCCAACGCTGAAAGTGCCTACGGCGGACGTCTTCTACCAGGACGGCGCCCAGGAGCGCAAAAACGCACTGGAGCGTGCGCAAGCCGCCAAGCGTGCGAAGAATGACGGCTACAAACAGGTGTCACTCAAAACCCTGCCCGGCAATAGCTCGGCCGAGCAGGAGCAGTTGTATCGGCGGGTTCGCGGGTGGCTGAGCCCGCAGGCCGCCAACAATTGATCCTGGCCTGACAACCCAATCAAATGTGGGAGCTGGCTTGCCTGCGATAGCGGGCTGTCAGTGACGATTGCTTAGCTGACACACCGCTATCGCAGGCAAGCCAGCTCCCACACCTATTGGGTTGGCCGCTCCAAAGGGTGGTAGCTATCTGAAATCCCGCCGCTCGCGAATCAATGCATAGGCGTTATGCAGTTCGCGGGTTCGCTCGGTCGCCTCGCGCACTTGCGCGGGGCTGGCGCCAGTGCCGGCAATCTTGTCCGGGTGGTGGCGACTGAGCAGGCGACGATAGGCACGCTTGATTACCGACGGTTCGCTGGTGGCGGTTACGCCAAGCGTCCGCAACGCCTCCTGATAGGCGCCGCTGCGGCTGACCATTGGCTTGCGTTCCGGCGCGTAATCGGAGGCCAGCGCCTGCAACTGTTGCGGCGTCCAACCCAGCCACTTGCCCCATTGATCGATCAGGTCGCGCTCGGCCTCATCTGCCCTGCCATCCGCCCAGGCCATTCGCCAGCACGCACGCAACACGCCTTCCGCCGCATGCGGCTGAGCCTTGAGCACGCGCAGATAAGTGCGCACACGGTCGGACCCGGACTTGCCGCGATTGAACGCGGTAATTGCCCGGCGCCGTGCCGGCTCGCTCATGTCCAGCGAGCGCATCTCCTGGCGCGCCTGCTGGATATGCCCATCCACGACCCGGCCATTACTTTTGGCCAGGCGCCCCAGCAGCACAAACAGCAGTTCGTCGTTACGCAACGCCGTGCGCCCGCCCAGGCGTTCGCGCAATTGCGCCCAACTGTGCAATTGCAGGCGGCGATCCAGTGCCTGCCCCAACAATGCGCCCAACAAGGCCCCCGGAATACTGGCAATGGCAAAGCCAGCCCCGGCACCGATCAGTGTCCCTGGCCACAACATCCTATCGCCCCGCAGTCAGCAAGGTTTCGACCCGCGCCAGACGTTCCAGCGTGCCGACATCAATCCAGCGTCCCGTCATGTGTTCCCCCGTTACCCGTCCTTTGGCCATGGCCTCCCGCAACAGCGGCGCCAACTTGAAGGCTCCGGCGCTGCAACCCGCGAACAACTGGGGGTCGAGCACTGAGATGCCACTGAAGGTCAGGTTATCGGCACCGGGCGCGGCATCATGAAGCACGCCGTCGCTCAAATAGAAGTCGCCGCCCATAGGGGCATGGTCAGGCATGTCGACCATCACCAGGTGGGCAAGCCCTTGCAGCGGCTTGTTGCGCAGGCTGGCGAAGTCGAAGTCGGTCCAGATGTCGCCGTTGACCAGCAGGAAGGGTTCGTCGCCCAGCAGTGGCAGTGCCTTGAAAATACCCCCGCCGGTTTCCAGCGGCTCGCCTTCGGCCGAGTACTGGATGCGCAGGCCAAACTGCGCGCCGTCGCCCAGGTAGCTTTCGATCTGCTGCCCGAGCCAGGCATGGTTAATGACGATATCGGTGAAGCCGGCCTTGGCCAGCGCTTCAAGGTGATACTCGATCAACCGCTTGCCGCCCGCCTGCACCAAGGGCTTGGGCGTGTGCAGCGTGAGCGGACGCATGCGCTCGCCTTTGCCTGCCGCCAGGATCATCGCCTTCATACGCCCGCCTCGGCCGGTTCGCGCAGGCTAGCGAGCAATTCACCCAGCTCATCCAGTTCAGGCCGGTCGGCCAGTACCGCTTCTATATAAGCAAAGAAGCGCGGCACGTCCGCCAGGTAGCGTGGCTTACCGTCGCGATGGCAAATGCGCGCAAAGATGCCGATCACCTTGAGGTGGCGCTGCACACCCATCAGGTCACTGGCGCGCAGGAACGCTTGAAAATCGTCCTGCACGGGGATGCCCAATTGCCCGGCACGCTCCCAGTAACCACGCTGCCATTCGCGCACGCGCGCCTTGGGCCAACTGAGGAACGCATCCTTGAACAGGCAGGTGATGTCGTAGGTCACCGGGCCGTAGACCGCGTCCTGGAAATCCAGCACGCCCGGGTTCGGCGTGCTGATCATCAGGTTGCGTGGCATATAGTCGCGATGCACCAGCACTTTGGGCTGGGCCAGGGCGCTGTCGATCAAGTGATCACTGACGCGCTGCCACAAGGCTTGTTGCCGGGCGTCGAAATCGATACCCAAATGCCGGCGAACGTACCACTCCGGAAACAATTCCAGCTCACGGCGCAACAAGGCGACGTCATAGCTGGGCAGCGGCGTGTCCATCGGCAACTGCTGAAAAGCCAGCAGCGCATCGATGGCATCGGCAAACAATTGATCGGCGTTTTGCTCGTCAATCACGTCCAGATAGGTTTTTCTGCCCAGGTCATTGAGCAAAAGAAAGCCGCGAGGCAAATCTTCTGCATAAATTTTTGGCACATTAATTCCCGATTTCGCGAGCAAATCAGCGATATCGACGAAAGGTTTGCAGTTTTCCTGGGGGGGCGGCGCGTCCATGACGACGAACGTTCGACCGCCACCCTCCCAACGGAAGTAACGCCTGAAACTCGCGTCGCTGCTGGCCGCGGTCAATGTGGCCGGTGGTACGACACCCCAATCCTGAGCGTTGAAAAGGATCGGCAACTGCTCATCCAGCCATACTTTCAGCTGTTGTAAACGTAGATCTTGCTCGGGCATTACAAGGGTCTCCGACGGCGCTAGCCGTCAAGCGGGTCATGCTTTATTATCACGCATCTTTTTCAGACCATCGAGAGGCGTGCGGCCCAAACCGCGGGCAGATGGCACGCAGGAAGCCCGGACTAATAAGATGGCATTGAAATCCCCCGCGTTTCGTAGAAAATTTCCGTTGCTGGTAACCGGCAGTCTGCTGGCCATGCAACCTTTCGCCACCTCATTCGTGGTCGCCGCGGAACAGTATGACTGCTCAGTCTCTGCTTCGGGTGCCTGGGATTGCGCGCCGAAAACCGCCGCAGCCCCGTTGCCACCGCGCCCGGTGCATGACGGTGCAGCCGTCAGCTCGGCCGGCAGTACGGCGCAAGCCGACGCTGGCGGCAGCGGCGACGCTGAACCGAAGACCGCGCTGGTCACCGAAGCCAAGGGCCGTGGCCTGCGTTCGCGCAGCGCCGACTACAGCCACCTGGACTGGGTGCCTCGCGAGAAGCTGACCGCGGCCCAACTGGCCGAAACCGGTCCTTATTGCTCCGGCGCGTACATCGAGCCGACCCGTCCTGGCATGAACGACAAGACGGACAAAAGCGATACGCCGACCTTCATCGGTGCCAAGGCCTCTCGTTACGAGCAGGAACAGCAAGTCGCGACCCTGGCCGGTGACGTCGTCATGCGCCAGGGCAGCATGCAGCTGGAGGCTCAGGAAGCCAGCCTGTATCAGGCCGAGAACCGTGGCGAGCTGAACGGCAACGTTCGTCTGCGCGACAACGGTGCCCTGATCGTGGGCGACCACGCAGAGGTCCAGCTCGACACGGGCGCCGCCCAGATCGACAACGCCGAATACGTACTGCACAAGTCGCGCATTCGCGGTAGCGCGCTGTACGCCAAGCGTGCCGAGAACGCGATTATCCGTCTCAAGGACGGTACGTACACCACCTGCGAGCCGGACAGCAACGCCTGGCAGATCAAGGGCAACAACATCACGTTGAACCCGGCCACCGGTTTCGGTACGGCGACCAACGCGACGTTGCGGATCAAGAACATCCCGATCCTGTACACCCCATACATCTATTTCCCGATCGACGACCGTCGTCAATCCGGCTTCCTGCCGCCGAGCTTCAGCACCGGTGGGGAAACTGGCTTTACCCTGATTACGCCGTATTACTTCAACCTGGCGCCAAACTACGACGCCACGTTGTACCCGCAATACATGACCAAACGCGGCTTGATGATGGAAGGCGAATTCCGCTACCTCACCAAGACCAGCGAAGGTCAGTTTGGCGGCGCGTACCTGAACGACGACAGCGACGAACGGAAAAAGCAGAGCGACTACGAAAAAACTCGCTACATGCTCAACTGGCAGCATAAAGGTGGGCTGGATTCGCGACTGACGACCCTGGTCGACTACACCAAGATCAGCGATCCGTACTTCTACCAGGATCTGAAAACCAACCAGGAAGGCGTTCAAGCTCAGGACTTCGTGAACCAACAGGGCGCCTTGACCTATCGCGGCGACTCCTATCAGGCGCGCTTGAACGTCCAGTCTTATCAACTGGCGACCGTTTCGCAGATCACCCCGTATGACCGACTGCCGCAGCTGACCTTCAACGGTACGCTGCCTTACCACCCGGGCGGCTTGGACTTTGCTTACGAGACCGAGGCAGTGCGCTTTGACCGGGATCTTGAGACCGGCAATTACACGGAAAAAGACGGAGGCCCGTTCAATACGCCACCGTTGGCGAATGGCACCCCTCGCCTGGACACTTACGTATTTGGCTTGAACCGCGCCAACGGCACGCGTCTGAACCTGGCACCAAGCATGTCCCTGCCGATGACTGCAACCTACGGGTACATTACGCCGAAGCTCAAGTACGTCTACACCAAGTACGATCTTGACCTGGACAGCACTGGCAAGGCTGACTTGGTAACCAATAGAGGCGGCGCCTCGCAGTTGGGTGAGAGCTTCAACAGTTCACAGGATCGCGCAGTCCCTATCGCCAGTATCGACAGCGGCCTGTATTTCGACCGCAATACCCAATGGTTCGGCGAAAACTATCGCCAGACCCTTGAACCGCGCATGTTCTATCTCTACGTCCCAGAGACAGACCAGAAAGACATTCCGGTGTTCGACACCAGCGAAAACACGTTCAGCTACTCCTCGCTGTTTCGGGATAACCGTTTCTCCGGCTCGGACCGTATCGGCGACGAGAACAAGCTGTCGTTTGGCTTGACCAGCCGCTGGATTCAAGAGAACGGCTTTGAACGCCAACGGGCATCCATCGGCCAGGCGGTATATTTCAAAGATCGTGAAGTGCAACTGCCTGGTATCGATGCCAAGACACGCGATGACGCTCACTCGAACGTTTCGCCAATCGCCTTGGAATACGAATTCCGCTTCAACCATGACTGGCGCGCTACTGCCGACTACAACTGGGACCCGGAGAGCCGTTCCCCACGTTCCGGCAGCGCAATGTTCCACTACCAGCCGGAAGACAACCCGAACAAGGTTGTTAACCTCGGTTATCGCTATCGCAACGACCAAGTGGTTTATAACCAGTTGACCGGTAAATACCAGTTTGGCGGTGACTACGGCACACCTGGCACCGCTAACTACGTGAAGGATTACTACAAAATCCAGCAACACGACTTCTCGATGATGTGGCCGATCATTCCCCAGTGGAACCTGATCACCCGCTGGCAGTATGACTATGCCCGCAACCGCACCCTGGAAGCCTTCGGTGGTTTCGAGTACGACAACTGCTGCTGGAAACTGCGTGTGATCAACCGTTACTGGGTTTCCAACGACGAATACACTCAGATCGCCCCGCTGAACGAAAAGGGTGACCACGGGCTCTTCTTCCAGATCGTCCTTAAAGGACTCGGCGGCCTGACCGGCGCCAAGGTAGAGAGCTTCCTCGACAAAGGCATTGAAGGTTATCGTGAACGTGAAGACCAAGCTTTCTGATTGCGTGCGCCCGCTGGTGCTGGGCGCGCTGTTCCTGGGGGCCGCATCGGCACACGCTGCGGTTCAACAGCTGGACAAAGTTGTGGCCATTGTCGATAACGACGTGATCATGCAGAGCCAACTCGACCAACGGGTCAAGGAAGTTCAGCAAACTATCGCCAAGCGTGGTGGCGGCGTGCCGCCTACCAGCGTGCTCGATCCACAGGTGCTGGAACGCCTGATCGTCGAAAACCTGCAACTGCAGATCGGCGATCGTTCCGGCATCCGTATTTCGGATGAAGAACTGAACCAGGCAGTAGGCACCATCGCTCAGCGCAACAACATGAGCATTGACCAGTTCAAAGCTGCTCTGGCCCACGACGGCCTGTCCTATGAGGACGCCCGTGACCAGATCAAGCGTGAAATGATCATCAGCCGTGTGCGTCAGCGCCGTGTGGCCGAGCGGGTTCAAGTGTCCGAGCAGGAAGTGAAAAACTTCCTGGCGTCGGACCTGGGCAAGATGCAGCTCTCCGAAGAGCTGCACCTGGCCAATATCCTGATCCCGACACCGGACAGCGCCAACGCCGAGCAGCTCAATGCAGCTGCCGCAAAGACTCAGGCCGTTTATGACCGTTTGAAAGCCGGCGCTGACTTCGCCCAGACGGCAATTGCCGTCTCCGGCAGCGACAACGCCCTGGACGGCGGTGATATGGGCTGGCGTAAAGCCGCTCAGTTGCCACCTCCGTTTGACCGTGAACTGAGCGCCATGCAGCCGGGTGAAATTACCCAGCCAGCACGCACACCGGGCGGCTTCATCATCCTCAAGTTGCTGGAAAAACGCGGCGGCGAGACCTCGCTGAAAGACGAAGTGCATGTTCGTCACATCCTGGTCAAACCAAGCGAAATCCGAACCGAGGCGCAAACCAAGGAACTGGCCCAGAAGATCTATGACCGCATCGAAGGCGGTGAAGACTTCGCCACCTTGGCCAAGAGCTTCTCGGAAGACCCGGGTTCGGCCCTCAACGGTGGCGACCTGAACTGGATCGACCCGAAAGCGCTGGTGCCGGAGTTCCAGGACGTTATGGCCAAGACCCCGCAAGGCGTTCTGTCCAAGCCGTTCAAGACTCAATATGGCTGGCATGTACTGGAAGTTCTTGGCCGCCGCGCGACCGACAACACCACCCAGGCCCGCGAGCAACAAGCCCTGAGCGTATTGCGTAACCGCAAATATGACGAAGAGCTGCAAACCTGGTTGCGTCAGATCCGTGACGAAGCCTACGTGGAAAACAAGCTGCCAGGCGCCGAGCAAACAGGCACCGACCAGGCAACGAAGTGAAACCACAGCGTTTCGCGGTCACACCCGGCGAGCCGGCCGGCATTGGTCCAGACCTGTGCCTGCTCCTCGCCTCGCAACCCCAGCCACATCCCCTGATTGCCATAACCAGCCGCGACCTGCTCCTTGAGCGGGCCGCGCAACTGGGTGTGGCCGTCACGTTGCTGGACGTGGCGCCGGGCAATTGGCCTGACCTGCCGGCCCCCGCAGGCAGCCTGTATGTGTGGGACACCCCGCTTGCGGCCAAGGTCGTTGCCGGGCAACTGAACAAGGCCAATGCGGCGTTTGTGCTGGAAACCCTGACCCGTGCCGGCCAAGGCTGTATCGACGGCGACTTCGCGGGCATGATCACCGCCCCTGTGCACAAGGGCGTCATCAACGACTCCGGTATCGCCTTTTCCGGCCATACCGAATTCCTCGCCGAACTGACCCACACCGCTCAAGTCGTGATGATGCTTGCCACACGCGGCCTGCGCGTGGCCCTGGTGACCACGCACCTGCCGTTGCGCGATATCGCCGATGCCATCACCGCCGAGCGCGTGGAGCGCGTCACGCGCATCCTGTATACCGACTTGCAACAAAAATTCGGCATTGCCCAACCCCGAATCCTGGTCTGCGGGCTTAACCCGCACGCCGGTGAAGGCGGCCATTTGGGCCATGAAGAAATCGACATCATTGAACCGACATTAGAGCGTCTGCGCCAAGAAGGCATGGACCTGCGTGGCCCACTGCCTGCGGACACTCTGTTTACCCCCAAATATCTGGAGCACTGCGACGCAGTGCTGGCGATGTACCATGACCAGGGGCTGCCCGTACTGAAATACAAAGGCTTCGGCGCCGCAGTCAACGTGACACTGGGCCTGCCGATCATCCGCACCTCCGTCGACCATGGCACTGCCCTGGACCTGGCGGGCAGCGGCAAGATCGATACCGGCAGCCTGCACGTGGCCCTGGAAACCGCCTATCAGATGGCCGAGACCCGTATATGACCGAGCATTACCAACACCGGGCGCGCAAGCGCTTCGGGCAGAACTTCCTGCACGACGCCGGCGTGATCGACCGCATCCTGCGCTCCATCCATGCCAAACCTGAAGACCGCCTGCTGGAAATCGGTCCGGGCCAGGGCGCACTGACCCAAGGCCTGCTGGCCAGTGGCGGTCAACTGGACGTGGTTGAACTGGACAAGGACCTGATCCCGATCCTCAACCAGCAGTTCGCAGGCAAGTCCAACTTCAACCTGCACCAGGGCGACGCGCTGAAGTTCGACTTCAACAGCCTCAATGCCGCGCCCAACAGCCTGCGGGTGGTCGGCAACCTGCCTTACAACATCTCCACACCGCTGATTTTCCACCTGCTGAACAACGCCGGGATCATTCGCGACATGCACTTCATGCTGCAAAAAGAAGTGGTTGAGCGCTTGGCGGCGGGGCCTGGTGGTGGTGATTGGGGCCGTCTGTCGATCATGGTTCAATACCATTGCCGCGTGGAACACCTGTTCAATGTTGGCCCAGGCGCGTTTAATCCGCCGCCGAAGGTCGACTCGGCCATCGTGCGCCTGGTGCCTCACGCCGTACTGCCGCACCCGGCCAAGGACCACAAGCTACTGGAGCGGGTGGTGCGCGAAGCGTTCAACCAGCGCCGCAAGACCCTGCGCAACACGCTCAAGGCGCTGCTGAGCAACGCTGAGATCGAAGCCGCCGGCGTCGATGGCAGCCTGCGCCCCGAGCAACTGGACCTGGCCGCGTTCGTGCGCCTGGCCGACCAGCTTGCCATCCAGCCTGCGCCAACCGTGGACTGAAGCCTGCCATGCATGGGCCAGACAGCATGTCTGGCCTAGTGCCCTGCTGATGGCCTAGACTGATCCGCATCTGCTGTCCTCCGCTTTTGCTTTTAAGGCCTCTTGCATGTCCGATCCTCGCTACCAGATCGACGTCAGCGTCGTCACCCGCTTCCTCGCGGACCAATCTCAACCCGAACATAACCGTTTCGCCTTTGCCTACACCATCACGGTGAAGAACAACGGGCAGGTGCCGGCCAAGCTGCTGTCGCGCCACTGGGTGATCACCGACGGTGACGGTCAGGTTGAAGAAGTGCGCGGCGCCGGTGTGGTTGGCCAGCAACCGTTGATCGACGTTGGCGCCAGCCATACCTACAGCAGCGGCACGGTGATGACCTCTAAAGTCGGCACCATGCAGGGCTCGTATCAGATGAAAGCCACCGACGGCAAACTGTTCGACGCCATCATCGCGCCCTTCCGCCTCGCCGTGCCTGGAGCCCTGCACTGATGGCGACGTACGCGGTCGGCGACCTGCAAGGCTGCCTGGAACCCCTCAAGTGCCTGCTGGAGCGGGTTGCCTTCAACCCGGCAAGCGATCGCCTGTGGCTGGTGGGTGACTTGGTCAATCGCGGCCCCGAGTCCCTGGAAACCCTGCGTTTCCTGTATGGCCTGCGCGACTCCCTGGTGTGTGTACTGGGCAACCATGATCTGCACTTGCTGGCGGCCGGCAATAACATCGAACGCCTGAAAAAGAGCGACACCCTGCGCGAAATCCTTGAAGCACCGGATCGCGCGCAACTGCTGGATTGGCTGCGTCGACAAAAGCTCATGCATTACGACGAAGGCCGCAACATGGCCTTGGTCCATGCTGGCATCCCGCCTCAATGGACACTGAAAAAAGCCCTCAAGTGTGCCGCTGAAGTGGAAAGCGCACTGGCCGATGACAGCCTCTACACCGCTTACCTCGACGGCATGTACGGCAATGAGCCCGTCAAGTGGGACAACGACCTCACCGGCGTGACCCGCCTGCGCGTCATCACCAACTACTTCACACGCATGCGCTTCTGCACCGCAGAGGGCAAACTGGACCTCAAAAGCAAGGAAGGCGCCGACACCGCGCTGCCCGGCTACAAGCCCTGGTTTGCCCACAAGGAGCGCAAGACCCGCGACACGCAAATCATCTTCGGCCACTGGGCTGCCCTTGAAGGCAAATGCGACGAGCCGGGTGTCTTTGCCCTCGATACCGGCTGCGTGTGGGGCGGCGCCATGACCCTGATGAACATCGACACCGGCGAGCGCTTGAGCTGCCAGTGTGAATCCCCCCTTTCCGTGACACTGCCGGCCGCCAAGCCATAGGAGCCCGCCATGAGCGAATTCAAACGTATCCCTCCCGAACAAGCCCAGGCCCTGCGCGAGCAAGGTGCCGTGGTGGTCGACATCCGCGACCCTCAGGCTCACGCCGCTGGCCATATCACCGGCGCGCAGCATCTGGACAACCACAACATCGCCGACTTCATCCGTGCCGCGGACCTCGACGCACCGGTGATCGTGGCCTGCTATCACGGCAACTCCAGCCAGAGCGCGGCCGCCTACCTGATCAGCCAGGGCTTCTCCGACGTCTATAGCCTGGACGGTGGCTTTGAGCTGTGGCGTACGACCTATCCTGCAGAAATTGCCTCCGGCGATTCGCAATAATTTTTTTCACACCCCGCTACCCCGCGTGACGCATGGGCTCGCGCCGTTTCTGACGAACGGCGCAGCCAACTAATTGCGCATCGCGCCTTGAACTCCCGGATTCCGAACTATCCTTAAGCGCAGGCCATCCGAATCAGGGGAGAGCCGGTACACCGGCGTGCGGGTCATCGGTAGCGTTTGAGGGTGTTCTGGGGGGAAAACAGCCATTGGTGATCACCAATGACTGCCAGCATCGACTGATTGATCCGGCGTCGGCTCCACGTATCGAGCGAGGTGACGACGTCATGAGTATCTTTAGCCACTTCCAACAACGCTTCGCGTCCACACAGCAGGAAGAGCTCACGCTGCAAGAGTATCTCGAGCTGTGCAAGCAGGACCGCAGCACCTACGCGTCTGCCGCCGAACGTCTGCTATTGGCAATTGGTGAGCCGGAACTGGTGGAAACCGCCAACAATTCGCGACTGTCGCGAATATTTTCCAACAAGGTGATCCGCCGCTATCCGGCCTTTGAAGACTTCCATGGTATGGAAGAATGCATCGACCAGATCGTCTCCTACTTCCGCCATGCCGCCCAAGGCCTGGAAGAGAAGAAACAGATCCTTTACCTGCTCGGCCCCGTCGGCGGCGGCAAGTCGTCCCTGGCTGAAAAACTCAAACAACTGATCGAGAAGGTGCCCTTCTACGCGATCAAGGGCTCACCGGTATTCGAGTCGCCACTGGGCCTGTTCAACGCCACGGAAGATGGCGCGATCCTCGAAGAGGACTTCGGCATTCCGCGCCGCTACCTCAATACCATCATGTCGCCCTGGGCCACCAAGCGCCTGGCCGAATTTGGCGGTGATATCAGCCAGTTCCGCGTGGTGAAACTCTACCCGTCGATCCTCAACCAGATCGGAGTGGCCAAGACCGAGCCAGGCGATGAGAACAACCAGGACATTTCGGCCTTGGTGGGTAAAGTCGATATCCGCAAACTCGAAGAATTCCCGCAGAACGACGCCGACGCCTACAGCTATTCGGGCGCACTGTGCCGGGCCAACCAGGGCCTGATGGAATTCGTGGAAATGTTCAAGGCACCGATCAAGGTGCTGCACCCACTCCTGACCGCGACCCAGGAAGGCAACTACAACAGTACCGAAGGTCTGGGCGCGATTCCGTTCACCGGGATCCTGCTGGCCCACTCCAACGAATCGGAATGGCATACCTTCCGCAACAACAAGAACAACGAAGCCTTCATCGACCGGATCTACATCGTCAAGGTGCCGTACTGCCTGCGGGTCAGCGACGAGATCAAGATTTACGACAAGCTGCTGTTCAACAGTTCTCTGGCCAAGGCTCACTGCGCGCCCGACACCCTGAAAATGCTTGCGCAATTCACCGTACTGTCGCGCCTCAAGGAGCCGGAGAATTCGAACATCTACTCGAAGATGCGCGTGTACGACGGCGAAAACCTCAAGGACACCGATCCCAAGGCCAAGTCGATCCAGGAATATCGCGACACGGCGGGCGTGGATGAGGGCATGAACGGCCTTTCCACACGTTTCGCGTTCAAGATCCTCTCCAAGGTCTTCAACTTCGACCCGCACGAGATCGCCGCCAACCCGGTGCACCTGCTCTATGTACTGGAACAGCAGATCGAACAGGAGCAATTCCAGGCGGAAACCCGCGAACGCTACCTGCGCTTCCTCAAGGAATACCTGGCGCCGCGCTACATAGAGTTTATCGGCAAGGAAATCCAGACCGCGTACCTGGAGTCCTACAGCGAGTACGGCCAGAACATTTTCGACCGCTACGTGCTGTACGCAGACTTCTGGATTCAGGACCAGGAATACCGCGACCCGGAAACCGGCGAAATCCTCAACCGCGTAGCCCTCAACGAGGAGCTGGAAAAGATCGAGAAACCAGCCGGCATCAGCAATCCGAAGGATTTCCGCAACGAAATCGTCAACTTCGTGCTGCGCGCCCGGGCCAACAACAACGGCAAGAACCCTACCTGGCTCAGCTACGAGAAGCTGCGGGTGGTTATCGAGAAGAAAATGTTCTCCAACACCGAGGATCTGCTGCCGGTCATCAGCTTCAATGCCAAGGCCAGCAAGGAGGACCAGCAAAAACACAACGACTTCGTTACACGAATGGTCGAGCGTGGCTACACCGACAAACAGGTACGGCTGCTCTCCGAGTGGTATCTGCGGGTTCGCAAATCGCAGTGAAATAGCGACAAGCTTCTAGCGACAAGCTGCAAGATAAAGGCGAGTGAGCCGTCATATTGGGCGCACACTCCTCTTGCAGCTTGTAGCTTACGACTTGAAGCTCCCCGGAGGGGCCTATGAGCTATGTGATCGACCGACGCCTTAATGGCAAGAACAAGAGCACGGTAAACCGCCAGCGTTTCCTGCGGCGCTATCGTGACCACATCAAAAAGGCCGTTGAAGAGGCTGTCAGCCGCCGCTCCATCACCGACATGGAGCATGGTGAACAAATCAGCATTCCTGGACGGGACATCGACGAACCGGTGCTGCACCATGGCCGGGGCGGCAAGCAGACCGTCGTGCACCCCGGCAACAAGGAGTTCACCACCGGCGAACACATCCAACGCCCCCAAGGTGGCGGCGGGGGTAAAGGCCCGGGCAAGGCCGGCAACTCCGGCGAAGGCATGGATGAGTTCGTATTCCAGATTACCCAGAAAGAATTCCTCGAATTCATGTTCGAGGACCTGGAGCTGCCTAACCTGGTCAAACGCAACCTGACCGGCACCGATACGTTCAAGACCGTGCGCGCCGGGATCAGCAACGAGGGCAATCCGTCCCGGATCAACATCATCCGCACCCTGCGCTCGGCCCATGCTCGCCGTATCGCACTGTCGGGCAGCAGCCGCGCCAAACTAAAACAGGCCAAGGAAGAGTTGGCCCGCTTGAAGCGCGAAGAGCCGGACAACTTCGGCGATATCCAGGAAATCGAGGCCGAAATCGAAAAACTCAGCGCGCGCATTCACCGCGTGCCGTTTCTCGATACCTTTGACCTGAAATACAACCTGCTGGTGAAGCAACCCAACCCCAGCTCCAAGGCGGTCATGTTCTGCCTGATGGACGTGTCCGGCTCCATGACCCAGGCCACCAAGGACATCGCCAAGCGCTTCTTCATCCTGCTGTACCTGTTTCTGAAGCGGAACTACGACAAGATCGACGTGGTGTTCATCCGCCATCACACCAGCGCCCGGGAAGTGGACGAAGAAGAGTTCTTTTACTCGCGGGAAACCGGCGGCACCATCGTGTCCAGCGCTTTGAAGCTGATGCAGGAGATCATGGCCGAGCGCTACCCGGCCAACGAGTGGAATATCTACGCCGCCCAGGCTTCCGACGGCGACAACTGGAATGATGATTCGCCCATCTGCCGCGACATCCTGATCAACCAGATCATGCCGTTTGTGCAGTACTACACGTACGTCGAAATTACCCCCCGTGAGCACCAGGCCCTGTGGTTCGAATACGAGCGCATCGGCGAAGCCTTTGCCGATACCTTCGCCCAGCAGCAACTGGTCTCGGCCGGCGATATCTACCCGGTCTTCCGTGAACTCTTCCAGCGCAGGTTAGTGACATGACGGCCAAAGCGCATAAGCGCCAACCCATTTCCACCGGGTCCGAGTGGACCTTTGAACTGATCCAGGCCTATGACCGGGAAATCAGCCGTATCGCGGCGGGTTATGCCCTGGACACTTACCCTAACCAGATCGAAGTCATCACCGCCGAACAGATGATGGATGCGTATGCGTCAGTCGGCATGCCCTTGGGCTATCACCACTGGTCCTATGGCAAGCACTTCCTCAGCACCGAAAAGTCCTACACCCGCGGCCAGATGGGCCTGGCCTACGAGATCGTCATCAACTCCGACCCATGCATCGCCTATCTGATGGAGGAAAACACCATCTGCATGCAGGCGTTGGTGGTGGCCCATGCATGCTACGGGCACAACAGTTTCTTCAAAGGCAATTACCTGTTCCGCACCTGGACCGATGCCAGCTCGATCATCGATTATCTGGTGTTCGCCAAGCAGTACATCATGCAGTGCGAGGAGCGTCATGGCATCGACGCGGTGGAGGACTTGCTCGATTCCTGCCACGCCCTGATGAACTATGGGGTTGATCGCTACAAACGTCCGTACCCGATTTCTGCCGAGGAAGAACGCCTGCGCCAGAAGGAGCGTGAGGAACACTTGCAGAAACAGATCAACGACCTGTGGCGCACCATTCCAAAACGTGCGGGCAAAAACAGCGACAAGGACAATGCGCGCTTCCCCGCCGAACCTCAGGAAAACATCCTCTATTTCCTGGAAAAACACGCGCCACTGCTGGAGCCGTGGCAGCGGGAAATCGTGCGCATCGTGCGCAAGATCGCCCAGTACTTTTATCCACAGCGCCAGACCCAGGTGATGAACGAAGGTTGGGCCACGTTCTGGCACTACACCTTGATGAATGACCTGTACGACGAGGGCCTGGTCACCGACGGTTTCATGATGGAGTTCCTCACGTCCCACACCAGCGTAGTGTTCCAGCCAGGCTTTGATAGCCCGTATTACAGCGGCATCAACCCCTACGCACTGGGCTTTGCGATGTATCGCGATATCCGGCGCATGTGCGAACACCCCACCGAAGAGGACCGCCGCTGGTTCCCGGAAATCGCCGGCAGCGATTGGCTGTCGACCATCAAGTTCGCCATGAGCAGCTTCAAGGATGAGAGCTTCATCCTGCAGTACCTGTCACCCCAGGTGATTCGCGACCTCAAGCTGTTCAGCATCATGGATGACGACCTCAAGGATGACTTGGTGGTGCCTGCGATTCATGACGAACCCGGCTACCGCACCATCCGTGAAACCCTGGCGGCGCAGTACAACCTGGGCAATCGTGAGCCTAACGTGCAGATCTACAGCATCGATGTACGCGGCGACCGCTCGCTGACCCTGCGTCATCAGCAGCACGACCGCAAACCCTTGGGCGAATCCACCGAGGAAGTGCTCAAGCACCTGCATCGGTTATGGGGCTTCGACATTCACCTGGAAACCCTGCAGGACGATCAAGTGATGAAGACCCACCACGTGCCGCCACGCAGCGATCATAACGACAACGACTACGGCCGCCTGGACCTGGCCGTCGTTCACCTCTGAAACAGCAAAGCCTCCATTGGTCAGGCACAGGCGTTATCCTGTGCCGCTAATGGAGGCTTTTTCATGAAAATCTACAAAGTCGGCGGTGCGGTGCGTGACCGCTTGCTGGGCATCAAGGTCACCGACATCGACCGTGTTGTCGTCGGCGCAACCACTGAAGAAATGCTCGCCAAGGGCTACAAACCGGTGGGCGCTGACTTTCCGGTATTCCTGGACCCCAAAAACGGCGACGAATACGCCCTCGCCCGTACCGAACGCAAGAGCGGCCGGGGTTATGGTGGTTTTGTATTCCATGCCAGCCCCGAGGTGACGCTGGAAGAAGACCTGATTCGTCGCGACCTGACCATCAACGCCATGGCGGAGGATGATGACGGCAACCTGACCGATCCCTATCACGGCCAGCAGGATTTGACAGCGCGCGTTTTGCGTCACGTTTCCCCCGCTTTTGCCGAAGATCCCCTCCGTGTACTGCGCGTTGCACGCTTTGCAGCGCGTTACGCTCACCTCGGCTTTACCGTCGCGCCGGCAACGTTGGAGCTGATGCGTCAGCTCAGCGAATCCGGCGAACTGGAAGCCCTGACGCCAGAGCGCAGTTGGAAAGAAATCTCTCGGGCGCTGATGGAGGATAAGCCTCAAGTCTTTATTCAGGTACTGCGCGACTGCAACGCGCTGAAAACCCTGATGCCGGAAGTGGATGCCCTGTTCGGTGTACCGCAACCAGCAGCCCATCACCCTGAAATCGACACCGGCCTACATACCTTGAGCGTGCTGGAACAGGCGGCCCGGCACAAACAGCCGCTCACCGTGCGCTGGGCCTGCCTGCTGCATGACGTGGGCAAAGGCCTGACACCTGTGGATAAGTTGCCGCAGCATATTGCCCACGAACATACCGGCCTGAAGCTGATCAAGGCGGTGAACGAGCGCTTCAAGGTGCCGAAGGATTGTCAGGAATTAGCCCTGCTTGTCGGCCAATATCACACCCACGGCCATCGCGCGCTGGAGCTGAAAGCGTCGACATTGCTGGAATTGCTGCAGAGTTTTGACGTTTATCGCAGGCCACAGCGTTTTGAAGAGTTCGTGGTGAGCTGTGAAATGGACGCTCGGGGCCGCAAAGGCCTGGAACAAAGAAGTTATCCACAAGCGGATTATTTACGCGGCGCGGCGAAAGCGGCCCGTGAGGTGCCTGTGGCGCCTTTGCTGGAGAAAGGTTTCAAAGGCCCCGAGCTGGGTGAGGCGCTCAAGCGTGAGCGGCTCAAGGTGTTGAAAGCCTACAAAGAACAACACGCCCTATAGGGGCGCGTCCGGCGTCAGCTGCTGGCCCTGCCACTCAAAACCGACAGGCGCCAGCACTTGATCGATCTGTGCATCGCGCCATAGCTGCGCCAATGTCTTGCCCGCCTCAGGGTGCACACGATCGGGCGCCATCAACGACAGCGGCCACAGCACAAAGGCGTTTTTCAGGATCTCTGCCCGCGGCAGGATCAAGCCATCAAAATTTCCCACCAGCTCGCCGTACAGCAACACATCGATATCCAGCGGCAGCCCTTTGCGGTCCGGGGCATAACGGCCGTTGTCGGCCTCGATGAATTTCAACCGGCGATCCAGCTCCATCAGCGGCAGGTCAGTGTAGGCCGAGACCACCAGATTGAAGAATGGCCCGCTTTTGATCCCCACTGGCTGGCTTTCGAACACTGGAGAACAGCGCACATCGGTCAAGAAGCTCGCCAGCGCATCCAGGCCGGCGACCAAATGGCGCTCGCGCTCGATATTGCTGCCAAGGCCCAGGTAAATCTGAGTTAGCGACATCCGCGCTCGATCTCCACGCCCACGCCTTTGGCTGCCGGTACGGCGCCGGGCTTGGTCAACTTGAGGTGCAACCAGGGAATCTGAAATTCACGCATCAGCACTTCGGCCAGGCGCTCGGCAAAGGTTTCCACCAACTGGTACTGGGATTGTTCGGCAAAGGCCTGGATACGCGCAGATACGCTGGCGTAATCGAGCGCCAGGGTCAGATCGTCACCCGCAGCAGCCGGGCGGTTGTCCCAGGCAAAGCTCAGGTCCAGACGCAGACATTGCTTGATGCCGCGCTCCCAGTCGTAGGCCCCGATCACGGTGTCGACTTCCAGGCCTTCGATAAACACTCTGTCCAAGCTCTTCTCCGCAGCACGACAAGGGCGCGTTGCCCCGTTAGAATCAGGGCGTCCTCGCCCGGAATAGTTAGCATGTTTTGGTTACTGGCGACTCTCGCCTACCTGCTCGGCTCGCTGTCCTTCGCCATTTTGCTCAGCCGCCTGACGGGAAATCCCGACCCGCGAATGAGTGGCTCAGGCAATGCCGGCGCCACCAATATGTTGCGCCTGGCCGGCAAGAAACTCGCCGTCCTGACGCTGCTGGGCGACGTGTGCAAGGGCCTGCTGCCCGTGCTGATCGCCAACGGCGTCGGCCTCTCCCTGCAACAGCAAGCCTGGGTGGGCGTGTCTGCCGTCCTGGGCCATCTGTTTCCGCTGTACTTCCGCTTTCGCGGTGGCAAAGGCGTCGCCACGGCGGCCGGCATGTTGCTGGGGATTTACCCTCCGGCAGCGTTGCTGGCCGTGCTCGCCTGGTTACTGACGTTCTACCTGACCCGCACGAGCTCCTTGGCCGCACTGATCGCCACGCCGCTCACTCTGCCATTGCTGGCCTGGCAAGAACCTGCGGCGCTGTTGCCGATGAGCGTGCTGACACTGCTGATCGTCTGGCGCCACCGCGGCAATTTACGCGACCTGTTTGCCGGGCGCGAACGGCATTTTTAAATACGCTCGATGAACCCGGTTCACAGTGAGCCCTTACAACGGTGTCAGCTGCTCCATCGGCCAGCGGGCCTGCACGCTGATCGCCAGGCTCTCATGCTGGCCGGCCTGCAGGCGCTGGCAACCGGCATACGCAATCATTGCGCCGTTGTCGGTGCAGAACTCAGGGCGCGCGTAAAAAACATCGCCCTTCATGTCGCCGAGCATTTTTTCCAGCGAAGTGCGCAGGGCCTTGTTGGCACTGACGCCGCCCGCAATCACCAGGCGCTTCATACCGGCCTGCTTGAGGGCGCGCTTGCACTTGATGGTCAAAGTCTCCACCACGGCCTGCTGGAACGCCAGCGCGATGTCGCAACGGGCTTGCTCACTGTCGTCCCCGGCGCTGACGCTCTGTTGCCAGGTGTTGAGCGCGGAGGTTTTCAAGCCGCTGAAACTGAACATCAGGCCAGGGCGATCACACATCGGACGCGGGAACGTGTAGCGGCCCGGGATGCCTTTTTCGGCAAGACGGGCAATTTCCGGCCCGCCGGGGTAATTGAGGCCCATCATCTTCGCGGTTTTGTCGAAAGCCTCGCCGGCAGCGTCATCCAGAGACTCGCCTAAAAGCGTGTATTGGCCTATCCCATCGACCTGAACCAGCTGCGTATGGCCGCCGGAAACCAACAAAGCGACGAACGGGAACTCTGGAGGTGTTTTTTCCAACATCGGGGCCAGCAAATGGCCCTCCATGTGGTGCACACCCAGGGCAGGAATGCCCCAGGCAAACGCCAGTGCCTGGGCGCAAGAAGCCCCAACCAGCAGGGCTCCGACCAATCCAGGGCCAGCGGTGTAAGCGATGGCATCGATCTCGGTCGGCACGCAGCCGGCCTCGTCCAACACCTGGCGAATCAACGGCAGCATACGTTTGACGTGATCACGGCTGGCCAGCTCCGGCACCACGCCGCCATAGGCGCGATGCAGGTCGATCTGACTGAACAGTGCATCGGCCAAAAGCCCGCGTTCACTGTCGTAAAGTGCGACACCGGTTTCGTCGCAGGAGGTTTCAAGTCCCAGTACTAGCATGGGTTTGCGCCTTGTAGAGGCTGAATTCGAAGGCGCGCATAATAGTCGCCACTCCCCCTCCCGACTAGCGGTTTTCGATCAGAGGCTTTGCATTCCGGGCAATGAGGGGTTAACATCCGCAACCCTTAAAAACCGACGACCTCAGCCGCGAATTTTTTGCGACGAGAACGTTGATTCCCGGTAATGAAAGAAGGTAGCTCTGGATGCCAGCCGTCAAAGTAAAAGAGAACGAACCCTTCGACGTAGCTCTGCGTCGTTTCAAGCGCTCCTGCGAAAAAGCCGGTGTTCTGGCTGAAGTTCGTAGCCGCGAATTTTATGAGAAGCCAACTTCTGAGCGTAAGCGTAAAGCAGCAGCCGCTGTTAAGCGTCACGCTAAGAAAGTTCAGCGCGAGCAGCGCCGCGCCGTTCGTCTGTACTAATACACAGACGTTCGTAGCAAGCTTCTGCCAAGCCCGGCCCTCAGCCGGGCTATTGGCATTTGCGGATATCGCTTGATGCTTCACCGTCGACGCCGCACACGCGACCGAGACACTGCTTCAAACGTCAGGACTGGCTTTTCTGCCAGCGGTGCGCGTCTCTTCTGACGAGCCTAACAAGGCTACTGACGAGCACACTTATTTTTTAACAGGCGATCAACAGATCGACTGCGCCCACCGATGAGCTTCCGAGGCCCGCACACGGCCAAGACCGGACTCCCGGGCAACATGTCCATGCCGAAATCTGATTGAAATTAACGTCAGTGAATGTTCGGCAGATACACTTCCTGACAGCCCAAGCAGACGACAGTTGATCGAGCCGCACAATTTGCGCGCCCGAGCACTTCACGGGCCTCATTGACACGCAGTGATGACGAGAACGCCATGGCCGGGCTAATTCCCCAGAGCTTTATTGACGACCTTCTGAACCGCACCGACATCGTCGATGTAGTCAGCTCGCGCGTGCAAATGAAGAAGGCTGGCAAGAACTACACCGCCTGCTGCCCGTTTCACAAAGAAAAAACCCCGTCGTTCAGCGTCAGCCCCGACAAACAGTTCTACTACTGTTTCGGCTGCGGCGCGGGCGGCAACGCCCTCGGCTTCATCATGGACCACGACAACCTGGACTTCCCCCAGGCCGTCGAGGAACTGGCGAAAGCCGCCGGCATGGAAATCCCTCGCGAAGAAAGTGGCCGCCCGCACAAACCGCGACAACCCACCGACTCGCCGCTGTACCCGCTGCTGACGGCCGCTGCCGACTTCTATCGTCAGGCGCTTAAAAGCCATCCGCAGCGCAAGGCCGCCGTCGATTACCTCAAGGGCCGCGGCCTCACGGGCGAGATCGCAAGGGACTTCGGCCTCGGCTTCGCCCCGCCCGGCTGGGACAACCTGTACAAGCACCTGAGCAGCGACACCTTGCAACAGAAGGCGATGATCGACGCCGGCCTGCTGGTGGAAAATGCCGAGACGGGTAAGCGCTACGACCGGTTCCGCGACCGCGTGATGTTCCCGATCCGCGACAGCCGTGGCCGGATCATCGCTTTCGGCGGCCGAGTACTGGGGGACGATAAACCCAAGTACCTGAACTCCCCGGAAACCCCCGTGTTTCATAAAGGCCAGGAACTCTACGGCCTGTTCGAGGCGCGCAAAAACAATCGCAACCTCGATGAAATCATCGTGGTGGAAGGCTACATGGACGTGATTGCCCTCGCCCAGCAGGGCCTGCGCAATGCCGTCGCCACCCTGGGGACTGCCACCAGCGAAGAACACATGAAACGCCTGTTTCGCGTGGTGCCCAACGTATTGTTCTGCTTCGACGGCGACCAGGCCGGCCGTAACGCCGCCTGGCGCGCACTCGAAGCCACACTGTCGAGCCTGCAGGATGGGCGCCGCGCACGCTTCCTGTTCCTGCCTGAAGGCGAAGACCCTGACACCCTGGTGCGCTCCGAAGGCACCGACGCCTTCCGCGCGCGCATTAATCAGCATGCGCAGCCCCTGGCGGACTATTTCTTCCAGCAACTGACCGAAGAAGCCGACCCGCGCTCCCTCGAAGGCAAGGCCCACATGGCCACCCTCGCAGCACCGCTGATCGACAAAGTGCCGGGCGCCAACCTGAAGTCACTGATGCGCATGCGCCTGCTGGAAATAACCGGCTTGAGCGGCGAGGCCGTCAGCCAGCTGGTACACAACGCACCGCAAGACGCGCCACCCGCGTACGACCCAGGCATGGATTACGACGCCATGCCGGACTATTCCGACTTCCACCAACCGCAGGACGCCTACGCGCCACAGCAGGAGTGGACACCGAAAAAGCCCGGCGCCGGCGGTAAAAAATGGGACAAGAAGCCCTGGAGCAAGAACGGCAAGCGCGGTGATCGTGATGAGTCCTACGCTCCACGCACGCCCCTGGCGGTCGAAGCCCCGACACTTATTGCGTTGCGAACGCTTATTCACCACCCGCAATTGGCGGGAAAGGTGGAAAGCGCCGACCATTTTGCCAACGAGAGCAACACCTATGCTCAGGTACTGATCGCCTTGATCGAGGCGGTACAGAAAAATCCTAAGCTAAACTCAATTCAGTTGATGGCTCGTTGGCATGGCACCGAACAAGGCCGCCTCCTTAAAGCACTTGCAGAAAAGGAGTGGCTAATTGACGGCGATAACCTTGAACAACAGTTTTTAGACACCATTACTAGGTTATCCGCGGGTCAGCATACGCAGACCCTCGATGAACTCATCAAAAGAGCGAGGCAGCCGGGATTGTCGGCTGAAGAGCAAATTCAGATAGCAAAACAGATGCGTGACCTCTTAAAACAGAATGTTTCCGCATCAAACCCGACCTCAGCTGGCGTGTGAGGTCATAGCTCGGGTATAATCCTCGGCTTGTTTTTTGCCCGCCAAGACCTTCAGTGGATAGGGTGTTATGTCCGGAAAAGCGCAACAGCAGTCTCGTATCAAAGAGTTGATCGTTCTCGGTCGTGAGCAGGGTTACCTGACTTACGCGGAGGTCAACGACCACCTGCCTGAGGATATTTCAGATCCAGAGCAGGTGGAAGACATCATCCGCATGATTAACGACATGGGGATCAACGTATTCGAAGCTGCGCCAGATAAGGATTCCCTTATGCTGGCGGACGCCGATACCGACGAGGCTGCCGCTGAAGAAGCGGCTGCCGCGCTGGCCGCTGTGGAGACCGATATCGGTCGTACCACCGACCCTGTGCGCATGTATATGCGTGAAATGGGTACCGTCGAGCTGTTGACACGTGAAGGCGAAATTGAAATCGCCAAGCGTATCGAAGAGGGTATCCGTGAAGTGATGGGCGCAATTGCGCACTTCCCAGGCACGGTTGACCACATTCTCTCCGAGTACACCCGCGTCACCACCGAAGGTGGTCGCCTGTCCGACGTTCTGAGCGGTTATATCGACCCGGACGACGGTATTGCGCCGCCTGCCGCCGAAGTACCGCCGCCCGTCGACCCGAAGGCCCCTAAAGCCGACGACGACACCGAAGAAGACGATGCTGAAGCCAGCAGCGACGACGAAGATGAAGTCGAAAGCGGCCCGGACCCGATCATCGCTGCCCAGCGTTTCGGTGCGGTTTCCGATCAAATGGAAATCACCCGCAAGGCCCTGAAAAAGCACGGTCGTGGCAACAAGCTGGCAATTGCCGAGCTGGTGGCCCTGGCTGAGCTGTTCATGCCAATCAAGCTGGTGCCGAAGCAATTCGAAGGCCTGGTTGAGCGTGTTCGCAGTGCCCTTGAGCGTCTGCGTGCCCAAGAGCGCGCAATCATGCAGCTCTGTGTACGTGATGCACGCATGCCGCGTGCCGACTTCCTGCGCCAGTTCCCGGGCAACGAAGTTGATGAAAGCTGGACCGATGCACTGGCCAAAGGCAAGGCGAAATACGCTGAAGCCATTGGTCGCCTGCAGCCGGACATCATCCGTTGCCAGCAGAAATTGACCGCGCTTCAAACCGAAACCGGTTTGACGATTGCTGAGATCAAGGACATCAACCGTCGCATGTCGATCGGCGAGGCCAAGGCCCGCCGCGCGAAGAAAGAGATGGTTGAAGCGAACTTGCGTCTGGTGATCTCCATCGCCAAGAAGTACACCAACCGTGGCCTGCAATTCCTTGATCTGATCCAGGAAGGCAACATCGGCTTGATGAAGGCTGTGGACAAGTTCGAATACCGTCGCGGCTACAAGTTCTCGACTTATGCCACCTGGTGGATCCGTCAGGCGATCACTCGCTCGATCGCCGACCAGGCCCGCACCATCCGTATTCCGGTGCACATGATCGAGACCATCAACAAGCTCAACCGTATTTCCCGGCAGATGTTGCAGGAAATGGGTCGCGAACCGACGCCGGAAGAGCTGGGCGAACGCATGGAAATGCCTGAGGATAAAATCCGTAAGGTATTGAAGATCGCTAAAGAGCCGATCTCCATGGAAACGCCGATTGGTGATGACGAAGACTCCCACCTGGGTGACTTCATCGAAGACTCGACCATGCAGTCGCCAATCGATGTGGCTACCGTTGAGAGCCTTAAAGAAGCGACTCGCGACGTACTGTCTGGCCTCACTGCCCGTGAAGCCAAGGTACTGCGCATGCGTTTCGGCATCGACATGAATACCGACCACACCCTTGAGGAAGTCGGTAAGCAGTTTGACGTGACCCGTGAGCGGATCCGTCAGATCGAAGCCAAGGCGCTGCGCAAGTTGCGCCACCCGACGCGAAGCGAGCATCTACGCTCCTTCCTCGACGAGTGATACCAGAACCCCCGGCCCAGGCCGGGGGTTTTGCTTTCTACAGACTACTTTCTATAGATTTACTGCCCCGCAATACCCCTCTCCCGCAATGCCCGTCTACACTCGAACCATTCCCCGTGCCATAACGAGACCGTTATGCCCAGACTGCCGACCGTGATACTGCTGTCGCTGCTGACCTGGACCGCAACGGCTGGCGCGTTGACTCTTACTGATGAAGAGCGTGGCTGGCTGTCGGACCATCAGGAGCTGCGCCTGGGGGTGGATGCTTCCTGGCCACCCTTCGAATACCGTGACGAAAATGGCCGTTACCAAGGCCTGGCTGCTGACTATGTTCGCTTGATCCAGGACCGCCTGGGCGTGCGGATCAAACTGGTCGAGCCCGTAAACTGGACCGCCGTGCTTGAGCAGGCAAAAAATAACCAGCTCGACCTGCTGCCCGGCATCATGTCCACGCCGGAGCGCCAGAACTACCTGGCCTTCACACGCCCCTATCTGGATTTTCCCATCGTCATCCTCGCCCATGAGGGCGGCGCGCAACCGCGCAACCTCAAGGACCTGTATGGCCTGAAGATCGCGGTCGTGGAGAACTACGCGCCTCACGAATTGCTGCGCACCCACCATCCCGACCTCAACCTGGTGGCGATGCCCAATGTCAGCTCGGCCCTGCAAGCACTGGCCACTGACGAAGTGGATGCCGTGATTGGCGACCTGGCATCCAGCGTCTGGAGCCTGCGCCAGCTCAAACTGGATGGTTTGTACGTCAGCGGCGAGACGCCCTACCGCTATCAGTTGGCGATGGGTGTGCCGCGCGATCAGAAAATGCTGGTAGGCATTCTGGACAAAGTCCTCGCCGACCTCAGCTCAGACGAAACCGACGCGATCCAGCAGCACTGGGTCGGCAGCGTTACCGATCACCGCACCTTTTGGGTCGACTTGCTGAAATATGGCCTACCGGCGGTGCTGTTGTTGAGTACCGTGCTGGCCATCGTGATTCGGATCAATCGTCGACTCAGCTCGGAGATTGCCCGGCGGGTCGCCCTTGAGCAGGAACTGCGCAGCAGCGAGTATCACTATCGCGGCCTGGTAGAGAGCCTGTCGGCCATCGCCTGGGAAGCCAGCATCAGCGATTTCACCTACAGCTACGTATCACCCCATGCCGAAGAACTGCTGGGCTACCCCCGCGCCCATTGGCTGATTCCAGGCTTTTGGCGCAACATCATCCACCCCGCCGACCTGACGCGCGCTGAAGCCTATTGCTACCGGGAAACGCGCGCAAACCGCGACCACAGCATCGATTATCGGGTGATGACCGCCGACGGCCGCTGCTTGTGGGTGCGCGACATTGTCAGCCTCATCGAGCACGGGCACGAGCCGGTGCTACGCGGCTTGATGATCGATATCAGCGAAGCCAAGCGCACCGAAGAAGCCTTGCAGCTGTCCGAGCAAAAATTTGCCTCGGTGTTCCAGCAATGCCCGGACATCCTGGTGATTGCGCGGATGTCCGATGGCTGCCTGCTTGAAGTGAACAAAGCGTTCGAGGATCAGATTGGCCTTAGCGCCGAAGAAGTGGTCGGTAAAACCGCCACCGAACTGAATATCTGGGGCATCCAGGGCGTCGGCCCCGACCTGCTGCAACGGGTCCAAAGCAGCAGCGTGCGCAACCTGGAAATGCCTTTTCTGCGCAGCAATGGCCAAGCGTTTACCGGGCTGATCTCCGCGGAGCCGTTCCAGCTCGACACCACCGAGGCCCTGGTCGTGGTGGTGCGTGATATCACCCAGCTCAAGGAAACCCAACAACAGCTGCAAACCTCCGAAGAGAAATTCGCCAAAGCCTTCCACGCCTCACCGGATGGCTTGCTGCTGAGCCGCCAAAGCGATGGGTTACTGATTGAAGTGAACGAGGGTTTCAGCCGACTGACCGGGTTTACCAGCGCAACCTCACTTGACCAGTCAACCCTGGACCTGGGCATTTGGGTCGACCTCAACGAACGCAAACAACTGCTGGAACTGATGCAGCGCGACGGTTTTGTCCGCGATTTCGTCTGCCATATACGGCGCAGTGATGGGCAAATTCGCCTTTGCGAAGTGTCCAGCCGCCCGCTGCCCATTGCTGATGAAGATTGCATGCTGACCATCGCGCGGGACATCACCGAACGCCAATTCATGCAGGAAAAACTGCAACAGGCCGCCACCGTGTTCGAGAGCACGGCCGAAGGTGTATTGATCACCGACACCCGGCAGAACATCAGCGCCGTCAACCGCGCCTTCAGCGAAATCACAGGCTACAGCGAAGCCGAAGCCCTCGGCAGTACGCCGCGCCTGCTCGCCTCCGGCCTGCATGACAGCGCATTCTATGCGGCAATGTGGCACCAGTTGACCGCTTTGGGTCACTGGCAGGGCGAGATTTCCAACCGCCGCAAGAACGGCGAGCTGTACCCCAGTTGGCTGACCATCAGTGCCGTGCGTAACCGCGAGCAAGTGGTCACACACTTCGTCGCTGTGTTTGCCGACATCTCCAGCCTCAAGCATGCCCAGGCCCGCCTCGACTACCAGGCCCATCATGATCCGCTGACCGGACTGCCCAATCGCACCCTGTTTGAAAGCCGTTTGCAGGCGGCACTTAACGGCCAGCAGGAAAGCGGTCACCAGGGCGCCGTGTTGTTCCTCGACCTGGACCGCTTCAAACACATCAACGACAGCCTCGGCCACCCCGTTGGCGACCTGTTGCTCAAAGACATCGCGGTGCGCCTCAAGGAGCAACTGCGCGACGTCGATACCGTGGCGCGCCTGGGCGGCGACGAATTCATCATCCTGCTGCCCGGCCTGCAACAAGCCAGCGACGCCGAGCACCTGGCCAACAAGCTGCTCGCCTGCTTCACTCCACCGTTCCAGGCCGGCGAGCACGAGTTCTTTATCAGCGCCAGCATCGGCACCAGCCTGTACCCGCAGGACGGCACTGACGTCGCCACCCTGGTCAAAAACGCCGACGCCGCGATGTACCGCTCCAAGGCCAAGGGCCGCAACCGCGTTGAAAGCTACACCCGCGACCTCACCACTCAAGCCAAAGAGCGCGTGGCTCTGGAGCATGAACTGCGCCGCGCCATCGAGCGTGAAGAGCTGTTTTTGTACTACCAACCGAAGCTGAGCCTGGACACTCAGGAACTGATCGGCGCCGAAGCACTGATCCGCTGGCACCACCCGACCTTCGGCGACGTGCCACCCGAACACTTCATCGCCCTCGCCGAAGAGAACGGCACGATCCTGCAGATTGGCGATTGGGTACTGGAACAAGCCTGCCGGCAACTGCACGCCTGGCAAACCGCCTATGAGGGTTTCGGCCCACTGTCGGTCAACCTTGCTGGCGCGCAACTGCGTCATCCCGGCCTGTTAGCGCGCATCGAACAACTCTTGCGCGACTACCGCCTGGAGCCCGGCTGCCTGCAACTGGAAATCACCGAAAACTTCATCATGAGCCAGGCCGAAGAAGCGCTGGAGGTGCTGCACCAGCTCAAACAACTGGGCGTGCAACTGGCAATCGATGACTTCGGCACCGGCTATTCATCCCTCAGCTACCTCAAGCGCCTGCCGCTGGATTTCCTCAAGATCGACCAGTCTTTCGTACGCGGCCTGCCCGACGACCCCCACGACGCCGCCATCGTGCGCGCCATCATCGCCCTGGGCCACAGCATGCAATTCACCATCATCGCCGAAGGCGTGGAAAACCCCGCGCAACAGGCCTTCCTCGCGGCCGAAGGCTGTGAACAGATGCAAGGCTACATCGTCAGCCTACCGCTGCCGCCCGAGCTTTTTGCCGAAGCTTTTCTTCATATGAGGGTTTCAGACTTTTCGGATGGCACAGCGGGGAAACCGTCGTTATAATCCGCGACCTACTGAGGGCCTATAGCTCAGTTGGTTAGAGCAGGGGACTCATAATCCCTTGGTCGTAGGTTCGAGTCCTACTGGGCCCACCAAACAAGAAAGCCGCGCATTGCGCGGCTCTCGTGTATCTGGCGTAGAGGTTTTTGTCAGCTGTTCGCCTACCACCTCCACACCCACGCAAACCTGTAACATGGCGCCCCATTGCCGCCCGCACTGGAGCTCCCCTTGCCCGCCCTGGATGAAATCGATCGCCAACTGATCGCCGCCTTGCAGATTAACGCCCGCGAAAGCGTGGCCATGCTTGCACGGCAGTTGGGTATTGCGCGCACCACGGTGACGTCGCGCCTGGCACGCCTGGAGAAAACCCAGGTGATTACCGGGTATGGCGTGCGCCTCGGGCAGCGTGTGATCGATGGTGGTTTGCAGGCTTATGTCGGGATCACCGTACAAGCGCGTTCGGGCAAGGAAGTGTTGCGCCGGCTGAGCGCCATGGCACAGGTGCAGCAGCTGTGTGCGGTGAGTGGCGAATTCGATTACGTGGCCTGGCTGCGCACCGACTCGCCGGAGCAGCTGGATCAGTTGCTGGACCAGATTGGCAGCGTCGATGGCGTGGAGAAAACCACCACTTCGATCATCCTCAGTAACAAATTGGATCGTGGCCAACCAATCTGACTTACAACTTCGTCAGTTTGACTAAAAACAATCCAATCCGACGACACTTTGCGTCTTATTAACGAACGCAACGCTCCCTAAACTGGCTGCCATCTTTTCCTATACTCAACGGGCCGAATCCCGTCGAGTCGCCAGTAAGGTCAGCCATGAGCATTCCGTCCAGCACCATCAGCAAAACCAATCGCCACCCCGCCGACGGTAAAAAACCCATCACCATTTTTGGCCCGGACTTTCCGTTTGCCTTTGATGACTGGATTGAGCACCCGGCCGGTCTGGGTAGCATCCCGGCGGCCAACCATGGCGCCGAAGTGGCGATTGTCGGTGCCGGGATCGCGGGCCTCGTGGCCGCCTACGAGCTGATGAAGCTGGGCCTCAAGCCCGTGGTGTATGAAGCCTCGAAAATGGGCGGTCGCCTGCGGTCCCAGGCATTTGAAGGGGCCGAAGGCATCATCGCCGAGTTGGGTGGCATGCGTTTTCCGGTGTCGTCCACCGCGTTCTACCACTATGTAGACAAGCTGGGCCTGGAAACCAAACCCTTCCCCAACCCGCTGACGCCGGCCTCCGGCAGCACCGTGATCGACCTCGAAGGCCAGACTCACTACGCGCAAAAAATCTCCGACTTGCCGGTACTGTTCCAGGAAGTTGCGGATGCCTGGGCGGATGCGCTGGAAGCCGGTTCGCAGTTCGGTGATATCCAGCAGGCCATCCGCGACCGCGACGTGCCACGCCTCAAAGCGCTGTGGAATAAGCTGGTGCCGCTGTGGGACGACCGCACCTTCTATGACTTCGTCGCCACCTCCAAGGCCTTCGCCAAGCTGTCGTTCCATCACCGCGAAGTGTTCGGCCAGGTCGGTTTCGGCACCGGCGGCTGGGACTCGGACTTCCCCAACTCGATGCTCGAGATCTTCCGCGTGGTGATGACCAACTGCGACGACCATCAACACCTGGTGGTCGGCGGTGTGGCGCAAGTGCCCATGGGCATCTGGCGCCATGTGCCGGAGCGTTGTGCGCACTGGCCGGCCGGCACCAGCCTCAGTTCGTTGCATCGCGGCGCGCCACGGGCGGGTGTGAAACGCATTGCCCACGCCGCTGATGGCCGTTTCGCAGTCACCGACAACTACGGCGACACCCGCGAATACGCCGCCGTACTGACCACCTGCCAAAGCTGGCTGCTGACCACCCAGATCGAATGCGACGAAACCCTGTTCTCGCAAAAAATGTGGATGGCCCTGGACCGCACGCGCTACATGCAGTCGTCGAAAACCTTCGTGATGGTCGACCGCCCGTTCTGGAAAGACAAAGACCCGGAAACCGGCCGCGACCTGATGAGCATGACCCTCACCGATCGCCTGACCCGTGGCACTTACCTGTTCGACAACGGCGACGGCAAGCCTGGGGTTATCTGCCTGTCGTACTCGTGGATGAGCGACGCGCTGAAAATGCTGCCGCAGCCCATCGACAAGCGCGTGAAGCTGGCCCTCGACGCGCTGAAGAAGATTTACCCGAAAGTCGACATCAAGGCGCGCATCATCGGCGACCCGATCACCGTATCGTGGGAAGCCGACCCGCATTTCCTCGGGGCGTTCAAAGGTGCATTGCCCGGCCACTATCGCTATAACCAGCGGATGTATGCGCACTTCATGCAAAAGGACATGCCCGCCGAACAACGCGGGATTTTTATCGCCGGTGACGACGTGTCCTGGACGCCCGCCTGGGTGGAAGGCGCGGTGCAGACTTCGCTGAACGCGGTGTGGGGCATCATGACTCACTTCGGTGGCAGCACTCACTCGGAGAACCCGGGGCCGGGTGACGTATTTGATGAAATCGGACCGATCGCCCTGGCCGATTAAGGAGTTGAACATGCGCGTCGCCCTGTACCAATGCCCACCGCTGCCGTTGGATGTCGACGGTAACCTCAAGCGCCTGCACCAACTCGCGCATGAAGCGTCGGGTGCCGATGTGCTGGTGCTGCCGGAGATGTTCCTCAGCGGCTACAACATCGGTGCCGAAGCGGTTGGCGCGCTGGCCGAAGCCCAGGACGGGCCGTCAGCACAGACGATTGCCGACCTGGCGAAAAGCGCCGGGCTGGCGATCCTCTATGGCTACCCGGAGCGGGCCGAGGACGGGCAGATCTACAACGCCGTGCAGTTGATCGACGCCCACGGTCAGCGCCTGTGCAACTACCGCAAGACCCACCTGTTTGGCGACCTGGATCACTCGATGTTCAGCGCCGGGGAGGATGATTTCCCGCTGGTGGAATTGAACGGTTGGACGCTCGGTTTTCTGATCTGCTATGACCTGGAATTCCCGGAAAACACCCGTCGCCTGGCCCTCGCCGGGGCCGAACTGATCCTGGTGCCCACCGCCAACATGGTGCCGTTCGACTTCGTCGCCGACGTAACCGTGCGAGCGCGGGCCTTTGAAAACCAGTGTTATGTGGCCTATGCCAACTATTGCGGGCACGAGGACGAGATTCAATACTGCGGGCAAAGCAGCATTGCCGCGCCGAATGGTCAGCGAATCGCCCAGGCTGGCCTGGATGAAGCCTTGATCGTCGGGCATCTGGATCGCCAAGCGATCACTGACGCACGTACTGCCAACCACTACCTCCAGGATCGACGCCCCGAGCTATACGGCGCGCTGCACAAGCCCTGACCCAGCCGGTTTGTTGGCGGTTTGTTAACATGGGCACATCCTACGTTTCGGAAGTGCCCATGCCTGCGCCGGCCCACCCCCATCACCTGCACCTGACCCTGGCCAACGGCCTGCACGTTTCCTTGCGCCATGCGCCGCGTTTGAAGCGTTGCGCCGCGGTGTTACGCGTGGCCGCTGGCAGCCATGACGTGCCATTGGCCTGGCCGGGGCTGGCGCATTTTCTTGAGCATTTGTTGTTTCTCGGCACCCAACGGTTTCCGACAAACGAAGGGTTGATGGCCTACGTGCAGCGTCATGGCGGGCAGGTCAACGCCAGCACCCGCGAGCGCACCACGGACTTCTTCTTTGAGTTGCCGGTGGCGCCCTTTGCGGATGGCTTGGAGCGGCTGGCCGAGATGCTGGCCCATCCGCGCCTGGCGCTTGAAGACCAACTGCGTGAACGCGAAGTGCTGCAAGCGGAGTTTGTTGCCTGGTCTCAGGACGCCCAGGCGCAACAGCAAGTCGCGCTGCTGGAAGGTTTGGCAGCCGATCATCCTCTGCGAGGCTTTCATGCGGGCAATCGCGATAGCCTGCCGGTGGAGCGTGAGGCATTTCAACAGGCACTGCGAGAATTCCACTCCGGGTTCTATCGGACCGGGCAGATGACCTTGAGCCTCGCCGGCCCGCAGCCGCTGGAGGAACTGCACGCGTTGGCCCAACAGTTCAGCGAAACATTGGTTTCAGGGCCAGCGCGCCCACAGGCACCGCCGCCAGCGCTGATGCGAGGCCAGGCACGGCGTTTTCAACACACCGCCAACCACCACCTGCACCACGTCATTACCTGTGACGCCCCCCGTGAAGCACTGGATTTTCTCTGCACGTGGCTCAACGCCTCGGCACCGGGTGGGCTGCTGGCGGAACTGAAAGCACAAAAACTGGCCAGCGCTGTGCAGGCTTCCGTGCTCTATCACTTCGCCGGCCAGGCAGTGCTGGATATCGACTTTACCCTCGGCAATCAAGACAGTTCGGCTACCCGAATCGAAGCGCTGCTGCACGACTGGCTGAGCTTTTTCATACACAGCGACTGGTCTTCGTTACGCGAAGAATTCGCCCTGCGTGCGGCTCGCCAACAACAGGTCCAGGGCGCCCTTGCATTGGCTCGGCACGACAGCGCAGGCCTGTCGGACAACGACTGCGTAGCCCTGAAGGCGATGCTTGATGCTCTGCACCTGCCGCCCTCTGAACACACCTGGCAATTGCCACCCCACAACCCGTTCCTGCGCCCGCCCGTCAAAGAAGAACGCGCCGGGCTGATTCGCGGCCAGACCAGCGCACACCGTGGTTTGCGCACCTTTGCCCAGGACCGCTCCCGAGGCCGCCGAGAAGTGTCGGCGCTGGCATTCAGCCAGGCCTTGGCAGATGACACCGATGAAGGCGCGCTCTACCTGCAGTTGCGGTTTGATTGCGCCGTACCCGTCGGGCTGGAAAGCACATTGCAGCCGTTGCGTGAGCATGCCCATCAGGCTGGAATCGAGTTGTCTTTCGAAACCACTGGTAATGACTGGCAGGTGAAAATGGTCGGCCTTCACGAGCCCATGCCGGCAGTGGTTGAAGAACTGGCGCGTCGCCTTGGCTCAGCGGATGAACACCTGCCGCCACCCGCCCCAGCGCCGCTGATCGCTATTCGCGCATTGCTCAAGGCGTTGCCTGCTTGCTGCACCGGTGATCATTCGCGAGCATGCGAGACGCCCGCCCCATGGACTAACGCCCGGTGGCAAGGGCTGGGTTTCGGTTTACCCGCCGCGTGTGAAGCTGCGATCAAAATCGCGGCAGCGCGGTTGCCCGGGCAGCCGGCAAGCCTTGAGTACACGTCACCCACCCTCGACGGCCAGAAGCGATGGCACGAGGTAAACACCGACGCCAGCGAGGCCGCGTTGTTGCTGTTTTGCCCAACGCCGACGCGTGCCCTGGCAGACGAAGCGGCATGGCGACTGCTTGGGCATCTGCTGCAGGCTCCGTTTTACCAGCGCCTGCGCGTCGAACTGCAAATCGGCTACGCGGTATTCAGCGGTATCCGACAGGTCAACGGGCAAACCGGGCTGCTGTTTGGCGTGCAATCCCCCGGCGTTTCCCTGAGCGGGATCGTTGATCACCTGAAAACCTTCCTGGAACAGGTGTCGGCATTGGTCGACAGCCGCGGCGACTTTGACAACCAACGCTTGGCGCAGCAATTCACTGCCGATGAGTTGCCTGTCGCCCAAGCCGCCGAGCTGCTTTGGCATGCCCACCTGGCGGGCCACACGTCGGATTATCTGGGGCAACTTCAACACCTGATCCAAACCCTGACGCGCGAGGATTTGCAGCACGCCGTCCAGCAACTCAACGACGCTACAGGAGGCTGGCGCTGTGTGGCCAACGGGCCGCGTGTCACGGACGCCTGGCAACCGGCAGGCTGATCATTGCCAACCCTGCAACAGGCTTTTTCCGCCAAGACAGCGCTAACTTGAAAAGAATTGCGTAACATTAATGGGCAATATCTGAACATCTCCGATTGGAGGTGGACTATATGTATTACTCAGTAGTGAACGTCCCATCCCTTGGTAGGAGTATGAATATGACTTGGTCCAAACCTGCTTACACTGATCTGCGTATCGGTTTTGAAGTCACCATGTACTTCGCCAGCCGCTGATTGGCTGGGTAAGACAACGCCTCGGCTCGCCCGGGGCGTTTTTGTTTTGAGTTTTGCTTGATGGAGCGACCATGTTTGTCCAGATTCTAGGTTCCGCCGCCGGCGGTGGCTTCCCGCAGTGGAACTGCAACTGCGTGAACTGCGCAGGCTTTCGCGATGGCAGCCTGCGGGCCCAGGCGCGTACTCAGTCGTCCATCGCGATCTCTGACGATGGCGTTAACTGGGTGCTGTGCAATGCGTCGCCGGATATCCGCGCGCAACTGCAAGGCTTTGCACCGATGCAACCCGGCCGCGCCCTGCGCGATACCGGCATCAGCGCAATCATCTTGATGGACAGCCAGATCGACCACACCACCGGCCTGTTGAGCCTGCGCGAAGGCTGCCCGCACCAGGTGTGGTGCACCGACATGGTCCATGAAGACCTGAGCACCGGCTTCCCGCTGTTCACCATGCTCACGCACTGGAACGGCGGCCTGGCCTGGAACCGCATCGAACTGGACGCCAGCTTCACCATCCCGGCGTGCCCTAACCTGCGTTTCACCCCGCTGCCACTGCGCAGCGCCGCACCACCCTACTCGCCGCACCGCTTCGACCCGCACCCCGGCGATAACATCGGCCTGATCGTTGAAGACCTGCGCACCGGCGGCAAACTGTTCTACGCCCCGGGCCTGGGCAAGGTCGACGCGCCATTGCTGGAGATCATGGCGGGCAGCGATTGCCTGCTGGTGGACGGCACGATGTGGGATGACGATGAAATGCAGCGCCGTGGCGTTGGCACCCGCACCGGTCGCGAGATGGGCCACCTGGCGCAAAACGGCCCCGGCGGCATGCTGGAAGTGCTGGAGCAGTTGCCCAAGCAACGCAAAGTGCTGATTCACATCAACAACACTAACCCGATCCTCGATGAAGACTCCCCCGAAAGGGCCGAGCTGGTACGGCGTAATGTTGAAGTGGCTTACGACGGCATGAGCCTCGAATTGTAGGAGCAACCGAAATGACTGACACACCACTGACGCCCGCCGAGTTCGAGCACGCCTTACGGGCCAAGGGCGCCTTCTACCATATCCATCACCCGTACCACGTGGCGATGTATGAAGGCCGCGCCACCCGCGAGCAGATCCAGGGCTGGGTCGCCAACCGTTTTTACTATCAGGTGAACATCCCCTTGAAGGATGCCGCCATCCTGGCCAACTGCCCGGACCGCGAAATCCGCCGCGAGTGGATCCAGCGCCTGCTCGACCACGACGGCGCCCCTGGTGAAGATGGCGGCATCGAAGCCTGGCTGCGTTTGGGTCAGGCGGTCGGCCTCGACCCGGACCAGCTGCGCTCCCAGGAGCTGGTACTGCCCGGCGTGCGGTTTGCCGTGGACGCTTACGTTAACTTCGCCCGCCGCGCCAGCTGGCAAGAAGCCGCCAGCAGCTCACTGACCGAACTGTTCGCGCCGCAGATCCACCAGTCGCGCCTCGACAGCTGGCCGCAGCACTACCCGTGGATCGACCCTGCCGGTTATGAGTATTTCCGCACCCGCCTGGGCCAGGCCCGGCGCGACGTGGAGCACGGTTTGGCGATCACGCTGCAGCACTACACCACCCGCGAAGGCCAGGAGCGCATGCTGGAAATTCTCCAGTTCAAACTGGACATACTGTGGAGCATGCTGGATGCCATGAGCATGGCCTATGAACTGAACCGCCCGCCCTATCACAGCGTGACCGAGCAGCGGGTCTGGCATAAAGGGATCACCCTATGAGCTTTGATCGCAGCAAAACACCGACCTGGCGCCAGGGCTACCGCTACCAGTACGAGCCAGCGCAAAAAGGCCACGTGTTGCTCTACCCCGAAGGCATGATCAAGCTCAACGACAGCGCCGCGTTGATCGGTGGTTTGATCGACGGCGAGCGCGACGTAGCAGCGATCATCGCCGAGCTGGACAAACAATTCCCTGGCGTGCCTGAGCTCGGTAAAGACATCGAGGATTTCATGGAGGTCGCCCGTGCTGAGCACTGGATCACCCTTGCCTGAAAAACCACCGATTGGCCTGCCGCTGTGGCTGCTCGCCGAGCTGACTTACCGCTGCCCGCTGCAGTGCCCGTATTGCTCCAATCCACTGGATTTTGCCGAGCAAGGCAAGGAGCTGAGCACTGAGCAATGGATCAAGGTATTTCGCGAAGCCCGGGAGATGGGCGCTGCGCAATTGGGCTTCTCCGGCGGTGAACCGCTGGTGCGCCAGGACCTTGCCGAGCTGATCGCCGAGGCGCGTAAGCTGGGCTTCTACACCAACCTGATCACCTCCGGCATTGGCCTCACTGAGCAGAAGATCAGTGACTTCAAGAAAGCCGGCCTGGACCATATCCAGATCAGCTTCCAGGCCAGCGATGAACAGGTGAACAACTTGCTGGCAGGCTCGAAAAAAGCCTTCGCGCAAAAACTCGAAATGGCCCGCGCAGTGAAAGCGCATGGCTATCCGATGGTGCTGAACTTCGTCACCCATCGGCACAATATCGATAAAATCGACCGCATCATCGAGCTGTGCATCGCACTGGAAGCAGACTTCGTCGAGCTCGCCACCTGCCAGTTCTATGGCTGGGCGCAACTCAATCGTGTGGGGTTGCTGCCGACTAGAGAACAGCTGGTGCGCGCCGAACGTATCACCAACGAGTACCGCGCCAAGCTGGAGGCCGAAGGCCACCCGTGCAAGCTGATTTTCGTCACACCGGATTATTACGAGGAACGCCCGAAAGCCTGCATGAATGGCTGGGGCAGCATTTTCCTGACGGTAACGCCGGACGGCACTGCCCTGCCCTGCCACGGTGCCCGACAGATGCCGGTGCAATTTCCCAATGTGCGTGACCACAGCATGCAGCACATCTGGTACGACTCGTTTGGCTTCAACCGCTTTCGCGGCTACGACTGGATGCCCGAGCCTTGCCGTTCATGCGATGAAAAAGAAAAGGACTTTGGCGGCTGCCGTTGCCAGGCGTTCATGCTCACGGGCGACGCGAGCAATGCCGACCCGGTGTGCAGCAAGTCCGAGCAGCACGGCATCATCCTGCAAGCGCGGGAAGAGGCCGAACATGCCACCCAGACCATTGAGCAACTGGCCTTTCGCAATGAGCGCAACTCACGGCTCATCGCAAAAGGCTGACGGCTTTAGCGTTTGGCGATGATGTACACGGCGTGAATGATGCCCGGGAAATAACCGCACAGGGTCAGCAGGATGTTCAGCCAGAATGCGCCGGCGAAACCCACTTGCAGGAACACACCCAGTGGCGGCAGCAGAATGGCGATGATGATACGAATGATGTCCATGGGTCAGCTCCAAAAAGTCGGCTCGTGTGAGCCGTGTAGCTAATCGACCTTGGCCGTTCGTGAGGGTTCAGTGGAATCTGGCACTGGGCCATCCTGAAGTGAGCAGGCAAAAAAACGCCCCCAGCCAAAAGAATCAGGCTGGAGGCGCCGCGTATGCCGCGAGACGGTTCTGGAAAATGGGGTTAAACGGCGATGCCCTTGCGGCATTGCAGTTGCGCGGTGCGCACGCGCGCGAAGGCGCGGGCCAGGCGCAGGAGCATTTCGTCGATGTTGCTTTTGCTGACCGTGAGGGCCGGAGTAAAGCGCAGGCAGTCAGGTTGCGGGGCATTAAGGATCAGGCCTTCGTGCAAAGCGGCTTTTACCACGGCATCAGCGCAATCATCCGATAACGTCAGGCCCCACATCAGGCCATGGCCGCGTAATTGGCCGTGGTCGTATCGATAGGCCAACCGGGCGAGGCCTTCGCCGAGGTAAAGGCCGGATTCACGGACGTGTTGGAGAAAGCCGTTCGCCAATACCGTATCGAGTACCGCCACCCCGGCCGCGGCCATCAACGCATTGCCGTGATGGGTGCCTGCCAACTCGCCCGCTTCGAAGCAACACGCCTTGCCACGCGCCAGCAGTGCTGCCAACGGCACGCCGCCGCCCAGGCCTTTGCCCAGGGTCACGATGTCGGCGCGCACGCCGTACTGTTGTTCGGCAAGCAAGGTGCCGCAACGCCCAATACCGGTTTGCACCTCGTCGAGGATCAGCAGGATTCCCAGCTCGCGGCACAGGCGTTCAACACCCTTGAGGTAGTGTTCGGTGGCAGGGATTACACCGGCTTCGCTCTGGATCGGCTCCAGCATGATGGCGACAGTCTGCGCATCCACCGCCGCATGCAGGGCGGGCAAGTCGTTAAAGGGCACATGGCTGAAGCCCGGCAACAGCGGTTCAAAACGGCTTGCGCCAGCGCCGGCCGAGGCCGCCATCGCCGCAAAACTGCGGCCATGGCAACCCGTGCTGGCGCTGATGATGCGATAAGCGCCGCCGCGATGCAGTTGCCCCCATTTGCGCGCCAGCTTGATCGCGGCTTCGCAGGCTTCCGCACCACTGTTGAGCAGGTAACCCTGATCGCTGCCGGTGTGCTGGCACAGCCGGTCGACGAGGTTCAATTGGGCGCGGTTGTGCAGGCCGCTACCTGGGTTGATCAGCGCTTGAGACTGATCGGCCAGGGCGTTGATCAATACCTGTGGGCTGTGGCCGAGGCTGTTGGCGGCGCTGCCCTGGCTGAAATCCAGATAGGCTCGGTCTTCGCTGTCCCAGAGCCAGGAGCCCTGGCCGCGCACGAAGACCTGCGCAGGCCTGGCCACCGTCGGCATCAGGGATTCACTGGGCAATTCATGCGGCGCGTCCAGGATCAAATCGTCCAGGCTCGGCGCAGGGCGACGAAACAGATTCACAGCTCACCCTCCATGGCAACCCGACCTTGGTCGGCGTCCCGTGCAGACACTGCCTGAAGGTTTTTTGCCTTGCCTATGTAAACGCTATCAAGATAAACGTTATTCATTGCCCGATCCGGCCCTGTAAGCCCTGCGAATAGGCGCTAGACTAGGCGTCTCAGGGGCCAGCGGCCATTTCGATTTTCCAGCTTTTTCGATAAGTAAGTCTTATGGATTTCAAGCAACTGCGTTATTTCGTCGCGGTGTATGAGGAAGGCCACGTGGGCCGTGCCGCGGAGCGACTTTCGATCTCTCAGCCGGCGCTGTCGCAACAGATTCGCCAACTGGAGCAGAACCTGGATGTGAGCCTGTTCGAGCGCAGCAGCAAGCGCCTGTTACCCACGCTGGCTGCGCATACGTTGTACAACCACGCGTTGCCTTTGATTGATGGCATGCAGCAGGCCGTCGAAGCCCTGCGCAACTTCAAGGGCCAGGCGATGCGCACCTTGGCCATTGGCGTACTGCAAACCGTGCACACCAGCCTGGTCCCGCAAATGCTGGAGCGCGTGCGCAAGGCCCAGCCGCATTTGGTGGTACAGATTTACGAATTGACCGGGCTGGAGATCGAACGCCGGTTGCTTAACGGCTCGCTGGACATCGGCATCAGCTACTTGCCGCCGCGCCAGCCAGGGCTGCATGGCGTGCTGTTGTATGAAGATGAGTTGAAGGTGGTCATCCCCGAAGACCATCCTCTGCGGGCATTCAAAAAAGTCTCGCTGAAACAGGCGGCCGAGTTGCCGATGTTGCTGCTGGGGGAAGAGTTTCAGGTGCGACAGATCTGGCAAGGCCAGCTGTCCAACCTCGGGCGGCGACCGCAGGTGCAAGCGGAATTGAATACCATGGTGGGGATTCTCGACAGCCTGCCCCATACCAAACTTGCCACCGTATTGCCGGGGCGCTCCCAGGATGAACACAACAGCAAAGCACTGCTGTGGAAACCCTTGAGTGAACCGAGGGTGCCGCTCAAAGTGGGGTTGGTGTGCCGCGACGTACAGCGCCAGCAAGCGACCGTGGCGTTGTTGCGCACGTTGCTGGAGGACGTGATGAATGCCCCTCAGGCGTCGGCCTGACTTTTTCGCGGGCAAAAGAAAACCCCGCCGAAGCGGGGCTTTGCAGACTGTTTCCCTGACATCCATTTCACTCCGCCGTCCTGGCAGAATCCTACGTGTCCGTGTTGTTGCTTTGCGCTTCCTGCGCGACGTCCATGTGAAGTAGATTATCCGTGGATCCAATTTGGCGATAGAGGACGAATAGCAGCACGTCATGTAAGAGAATGCTTACACGCCCTCCAAGCCCTTAAAACAGTGCTTCATCCAGCAAAAACAGTGATTCACTGCCGGCTTTTACCGACGCACTCAGCGAATGAATACGTGGCAGCAGGCGGGCGAAGTAGAAGCGTGCGGTGCCCAGCTTGCTGGCGTAGAAGTCTTCTTCAGACTCCTTGCCCCACGCCGCCTTGGCCATGCGCGCCCACATGTAGGCGTAAGCCATGTAGCCAAAGGCGTGCAAGTACTCCACCGAAGCCGCGCCGATTTCATTCGGGTTGGCCTTGGCGCGGTCCAGCACCCAGGCAGTCAATTCATCCAGGTTATCCACTGCCGCGCTGAGCGGACGGGTGAATTCGCCCAACTCGGGGCCAGCCGTGGTGATGAACTGACGGATTTCGTCGGCGAACAGGGTATAAAACGCACCGCCACTGCCGACAATCTTGCGGCCCATCAAGTCCAGCGCCTGGATGCCGTTGGTGCCTTCGTAGATCTGGGTGATGCGTACGTCCCGCACCAGTTGCTCCTGGCCCCACTCGCGAATGTAGCCGTGGCCACCAAACACTTGCTGGCCGAGCACGGTCGTTTCCAGGCCCAAGTCGCTGAGGAAGGCCTTGGCGACTGGCGTCAGCAACGCCACCAGGTTGTCGGCGCGCTCGCGGGCGGCGGCATCTTCGCTGAACTTGGCGATGTCCAACTGTGTGGCCACATAGGTGGAGAACGCACGACCGCCTTCGTTCGAAGCCTTCATGGTCAGCAGCATACGGCGCACGTCCGGGTGCACGATGATCGGATCAGCCACCTTATCCTTGGCCTTGGCGCCGGTCGGCGAACGGCTTTGCAGGCGGTCGCGCGCATATTCAATCGCGTTCTGGTAGGAACGTTCGCCGGACGCCAAGCCTTGGATACCCACCCCCAAACGCTCGTAGTTCATCATGGTGAACATCGCCGCCAACCCACGGTTGGGCTCACCCACCAGGTAACCCACCGCTTCGTCGAAGTTCATCACGCAGGTGGCGGACGCCTGAATACCCATTTTGTGTTCGATGGAGCCGCAGGTTACCGGGTTCCGCGCGCCCAGGCTGCCGTCGGCATTGACCATGAACTTCGGCACCAGGAACAGCGAGATACCCTTGGGGCCCGCCGGCGCATCCGGCAGCTTGGCCAACACCAGGTGGATAATATTTTCGGTAAGGTCGTGTTCGCCGCCGGTGATAAAGATCTTGGTGCCGCTGATCTTGTAGGAACCGTCCGTCTGAGGCTCAGCTTTGGTGCGGATCATCCCCAGGTCAGTCCCGGCATGCGCTTCCGTCAGGCACATGGAACCGGCCCACTCACCCGAGTACATCTTCGGCAGGTAGGTCGCCTTGAGCGCTTCGCTGGCGTGAGTGTTGATCGACACGCAGGCACCGGACGTCAGCATCGGGTACAGGCCAAACGCCAGGCTCGACGAGTTGATCATCTCTTCAACCTGGGCCGAGACGGCTTTGGGCATGCCCATACCGCCAAACACCGGATCACCGCCTACACCCACCCAGCCGCCTTCGGCGTAGGTTTTGTAAGCCGCAGGGAAACCCTCCGGCGTGCTGACCACGGTGTCGGCCCAGCGGCAGCCTTGCTCATCGCCGTTGCGGCTTAGCGGAGCGATGGATTTAGCGGTGACCTTGCCAGCTTCCTCAAGGATCGCCTCAACGGTTTCGGCATCCACGGTGTCTGCCAATGCCGGCAATTGGGCCCAAGTATTAGCGACCTCAAACACTTCGTTGAGGACGAAGCGCATATCACGCAGCGGCGCTTTGTAATCAGCCATGGCAAACCTCGTGAGAACATGAAAAGTGATTCGATAGGATCGGTTTTACAGACTCCGAGTGTACCCGAACAACTTTTCAGACACATAGGGTCCACTTGTGACTGATTGGTATTTTTTAGTCACGACAAGCCAAACGCCTCCGCCGGCAGACTCATCAAGCACTCACTGCCCGCCTCCACAGCAGCTCGGTGCGTTGCCGTGCGCGGCAGCAAGCGCTTGAAGTAGAAGTCGCACTTCGCCAGCTTGGCTTTGGCAAACTCGGTGTCGTCGAGTGCCTGGGCGGTGATCGCCATACGCAACCACAGGTAACCGAGGATGATGTAACCGCTGTACATCAAGTAATCCATCGCCGCCGCGCCCACTTCATCCGGATTTTTCATCGCCGCCATCCCCACCTTGACGGTCAACTCACCCCACTGCTGATTTAGTTGATTGAGCTGCTCCACATGGGCCTTGAGCTGCGGATGCTCGGCATTCGCCGCACAGAACTTATGCACGATCTTGGTAAACCCGCGCAGCAACTTGCCCTGGCTACCCAGCACCTTGCGCCCCAGCAGGTCGAGGGCCTGGATGCCGTTGGTGCCTTCATAGATCGACGCAATCCGGCAATCGCGCACCAACTGCTCCATGCCCCATTCGCGAATGTAGCCATGGCCGCCGAATACCTGCATGCCGTGGTTGGTCACTTCCAGCCCGGTTTCGGTCATAAAGGCTTTGCAGATCGGCGTGAGGAACGCCAGCAGGTCTTCAGCTTCCTGACGTTGCGTGGCGTCACTGCTCAGGTGCGCGGTGTCGAGAAGTTGCGCGGTGAAATACGTCAGCGCGCGGTTGCCCTCATTGAAGGCTTTCATGGTCAGCAACATGCGGCGCACATCGGCGTGCACGATGATCGGGTCGGCGGCTTTGTCCGGGGCTTTGGCGCCGGTCAGTGAACGCATTTGCAGGCGATCGTTGGCGTACTTGATCGCGCCCTGGAAGCTTGTCTCGCCATTACACAGGCCCTGCATGCCAGTGCCCAGGCGTGCGTGGTTCATCATGGTGAACATGCAGTTGAGGCCTTTGTTCGCCTCGCCGATCAGAAAGCCTTTGGCACCGTCGAAGTTCAGCACACACGTCGCCGAAGCCTTGATGCCCATCTTGTGCTCGATTGAGCCGCAGTGCACCGCGTTGCGCTCCCCCGAATCCGCGTGGAACTTGGGCACGATAAACAAGGAGATGCCCTTGGTGCCTGCCGGCGCATCCGGCAATTTGGCCAGTACCAGGTGGATGATGTTGGCGCTCAGGTCATGCTCACCGGCCGAGATGAAGATCTTGCTGCCGGTGACGGCGTAACTGCCGTCCGCCTGGGGCACGGCGCGGGTCTTGATCAGCCCCAGGTCGGTGCCGCAGTGGGCTTCGGTCAGGCACATGGTGCCGGTCCATTCACCGGCGGTGAGTTTGTTCAGGAAGGTGGCTTTCTGTTCCTCGGTGCCGTGGGCGTGGATCGCCGACATCGCACCGTGCGTGAGCCCCGGGTACATGCCCCAGGAGGTGTTGCTGGAGCCGATCATTTCGCTCAGCACCAGGCCCAACGAATGCGGCAAGCCCTGGCCGCCGTAGGCCGGGTCCGCCGCCACGCCGTGCCAGCCGCCTTCCACGTACTGGGCGAAGGCTTGCTTGAAGCCCTTGGGCGTGGTGACCACGCCATTATCGAAATGGCAGCCCTCTTCATCACCACTGCGATTGAGCGGGGCGAGCACGTTCTCGCAGAACTTGGCGCCTTCCTCGAGGATCGCACTGACCATGTCCGGGCTGGCGTCGGTAGCGCCCAAGGCAGCGTAATGGCCGTGGAAATCAAACACGTTGTCGATCAGAAAGCGCATGTCGCGCAGGGGAGCTTTGTACTCAGGCATGGCGATGTCTCCGGCAGCAGATGGTTTCAACCTACTGCCGGCCACGACCGCAAACAATCACTGTAGAACCGCTGAATACACCACCATCACTCAACCGGCAGCGTTTTCCATGCGCACCGCGCCACGACGGGTTTGCCCGGCCGCGACCACACAGTTGCGCCCGGCGCCCTTGGCGGCGTACAGCGCCTGGTCGGCGGACTTGAGCACTTCCTCAGGGCTGCGCTGTTCAGCCTGGCGTTCGGCCACACCGATGCTGACCGTCACCGACACACTCGACGCACCGCTGCCTGCACGGCGCTGGCGGCCCTGCAGGTCGTCATGGGGACGGTCCGGGTTGCGCAGCTTGATGTCGTAGTTGGCGATGATCTCGCGGATCTCCTCCAGGTGCGGCATGCATTCATCCAGGGTCTTGCCTGCAAAGACCACGGCAAACTCTTCACCGCCATACCGATAGGCCCGCCCGCCACCATTGACCTTGGACAGCTTGCTGGCCACCAGGCGCAAGACCTGGTCGCCGACGTCATGACCGTGAGTGTCGTTGAACCGTTTGAAGTGATCGACGTCACTCATCGCCAACACATAATTGCGCCCCAGCCGCTGCATACGCTCGTTGAGCGCCCGGCGGCCCGGCAAGCCGGTGAGCTCATCACGAAAGGCCATTTGATAGGCCTCATGCGCCACACCGGCCGCGATCATCAGCATCACCTGGCTGCACATGATGTTCAGGGTAAACGGCAGGATGAAGGTTTGCGGCAACATCCAGAACAACCCCAGCAAACCGACCAACTGCGCGGCGTGCAAAGGCCGCGGCTGGTACCAGTACTGCGCCGCCAGGGTGACAAAACCAATCAGGAACATGGGGTACGACAATTGGATCAGGCTCATCCAACTGCCGTGCAACGCCGGCCAACGAATCTCCGCCAGCCAGTTCAGCAGGGGCTGGGGGAAACTTTGCTCAAGCGCCAGTGCCACGCTGCCGATGGCAAGCAGCACAGCGCAGCGGGCAACGAAGTCGCGGAACAGGTGGGTTTTCTCCTGCCACACCGCGTAGATGCTGAACAGCAGCGGCAGCAACAGGCAACACAGATGAAAGACCACCGCCGCGTCTTCACGGACACGGCCGTTGTCGCGGTAGTAATCGGTCTGGGCGTCCAACAGGAAGTAAACGACATACACCGTGATCATCAGGAACAGCTCACGCTGGCGCCGATACACCGCGCAGTACGAACCGCCGAGCAACAGCACAAGGGTAGGCAACACGTTGAACAGCGAGGTGAAGAAGACGTTGAGATCTTTGACGTACGCAGCCGAGAGCCCGGCCAGTAACAGCAGTAATGAAGGAAGGAAATGACTGAAACGTACAGCGGACACGCGCAACAAGGGTAAAGCTCCGACCCGCTCAAAAAAAGATGGCACAGTGCCTTCACTGCACACAGTTAAGCACATTCACTGTGACCTGCATCACATTGCCATCACTGTAACGGCAGCCAACTGCAATCCCTGAGTGCGGCGCTGTGTTTTTTATCAGCCAATAAAAAACCGCCGCTCCCAAGGGAGCGGCGGCTTTCAAAAGATCCGGAAAGGCTTAGTAAGCCAGGCCGAAGTCTTCTTCTTTCATGTCCATCAGGTTGCTGGCGCCCGACAGCATGGTTGCAACGTGGGTGCGGGTACGCGGCAGAATGCGCTGGAAGTAGAAGCGCGCCGTCTGCAGCTTGGCGGTGTAGAACGCCTCTTCAGTGGTGCCGGCAGCCAGTTTCTCGGCAGCCAGGCGCGCCATGTCGGCCCAGAAGTAAGCCAGGCACGCGTAGCCGGAGTACATCAGGTAATCCACCGAAGCGGCGCCGACTTCTTCACGGTCTTTCATCGCGGCCATGCCGACCTTCATGGTCAACTCGCCCCACTCCTTGTTCAGTGCAGCCAGCGGTGTAACGAACTCTTTGACGGCTTCAACGCCTTCGTTGGCCTGGCAGAACTTGTGCACGATCTTGGTGAAGCCCTTGAGCGCTTCGCCTTGAGTCATCAGCACTTTACGGCCGAGCAGGTCCAGCGCCTGAATGCCGGTGGTGCCTTCGTACAGCATCGAAATGCGGCTGTCGCGAACGTTCTGCTCCATGCCCCACTCGGCGATAAAGCCGTGGCCGCCGTAGATCTGAACGCCGTGGTTGGCGGATTCAAAACCGACTTCGGTCATGAATGCCTTGGCGATCGGCGTCATGAATGCCAGCAGGCCGTCGGCCTGTTTCTTGGCTTCGTCGTCGGTGCCGTACTTGACGATGTCCACTTGCTTGGCGGTGAAGTACACCATCGCACGGTTGCCTTCGGCGAAGGCTTTCATGGTCAGCAGCATACGGCGCACGTCAGGGTGCACGATGATCGGGTCAGCGGCTTTGTCCGGCGCTTTCGGGCCAGTCAGGGAGCGCATTTGCAGACGATCGCGAGCGTATTTCAGGCCGCCCTGGAAGCCGATTTCAGCGTGGGCCAGGCCTTGCAGCGCAGTGCCCAGGCGAGCGGTGTTCATAAAGGTGAACATGCAGTTCAGGCCTTTGTTCGCCGGGCCGATCAGGAAACCGGTGGCCGCGTCAAAGTTCATCACGCACGTGGCGTTACCGTGGATGCCCATTTTGTGCTCCAGGGAGCCACAGGTCACCGCGTTGCGCGCACCGATCGAGCCATCTGCGTTCGGCAGGAATTTAGGCACGATAAACAGCGAGATGCCTTTGGTGCCGGCCGGTGCGTCCGGCAGGCGAGCCAGCACGATGTGGACGATGTTGTCGGCCATGTCGTGCTCACCGGCCGAGATGAAGATCTTGGTGCCGGAGACTTTGTAGGAACCGTCCGCCTGAGGCTCGGCCTTGGTGCGCAGCATGCCCAGGTCGGTACCGCAGTGGGGTTCGGTCAGGCACATGGTGCCGGTCCACTCACCCGAGACCAGTTTGGTCAGGTAAGCGTCCTGCTGTTCCGGGGTGCCGTGCTCGGAGATGGTGTTCATTGCACCGTGGGACAGGCCTGGGTACATGCCCCACGACCAGTTGGCTTCACCGACCATTTCGCTGACGGCCAGGCCCAGGGATTCCGGCAAGCCTTGGCCGCCGTGCTCCACGTCGTGGGCCAGGCTTGGCCAGCCGCCTTCGACGAATTGCTTGTAGGCTTCTTTGAAACCAGCAGGGGTCTTAACGCCTGACTCGCTCCAGGTGCACCCTTCGATGTCACCAACGCGGTTCAACGGTGCCAGCACTTGCTCACAAAACTTGGCGCCTTCCTCGAGAATGGCGTCAACCATGTCCGGGGTAGCGTCCTGGCAAGCCGGCAGGCTCTGATAGTGCGCTTCATAGCCGAGCAGTTCGTCACGAACGAAGCGAATATCACGCAAGGGGGCCTTGTAGTCAGGCATAGCGATAAACCTCTGCTGATGTATCTGGGATGAACAACCGCGTGGATTTGTTATGGCGGTCAAACAGGTGTTTGAAACATACGTTTACGACCTGGGGTTGTCAAGCATCGTCCAGGCGCCATTTGTCATGACCCGGATCAACGGCGCGCACAGCAAGGCCTGCGGCGGTACGCCACATCAAAAAGGACTGTAGAAATTCCAGAGAGCTAAACAGGACAACGGTGGGAGCTGGCTTGCCTGCGATACAGGCGCCGCGCTGTATCAGGCAAACCGAGTAGCTGCCATTGCAGGCAAGCCGGCTCCCACAGAAAGCGAGAGCCCGCGTATGAGGGCGTTAAGCGTAGGTGTCGATCAAGGTGCCGAGCATTTCATTCGAAGCCTTGGCAACTTTGGCGCCCAGCTCCACTTGAAACTTGCCCTGGGCCATTTCGACCATATTGCTCGCCGAGTTGGACGGCTGGGCGCGATCGTTGGCTTGCAAACGGTCGCTTTGGGCGTCGGAGGGCTGGGTCGTCGCGGCGCTGGCAATATTGCCGGCGGCCTGGTCGACGCGGTTCTGCCCGGCCTGAATAGTGCTCAGCCCCGAATAAAACGCGCTGCTTCCAGAGATTTCCATGGCGTAAGCCTGCCTTTAGAGAATCGTGAACCTGAATTGAAGCAGACATCCTGGCAAAACGCCCGTCAAAAACACTAATGGCATAATGCCTTAGCGATAGCCAAAATCAGTCAAGCAGGTCCAATTCCAGGTACTCAGCCACGGCTTCGGCGCTGGCCTGCTTGAGTTTCGGCACGCGGCCCAGGCATGGCGCGGGCAACCGTTCAGCCAGGGTAGCGAGGTTCTCTTCCAGACGAGAGGTCTTGGGGTCGATGATATTCGCCACCCAGCCAGCCAACGGCAAACCGTCCCGCGCGATGGCTTCAGCGGTCAGCAAGGCATGGCTGATACAGCCCAGGCGCACGCCCACCACCAGGATCACCGGTAACTTGAGCGCCATGGCCAGGTCCGACAGGTTGTCCTGATCGGCCAGCGGCACGCGCCAGCCGCCCGCACCTTCAATCAGGGTGAAATCTGCCTGCCGCGCCAGTATTTGCTGCATCGGTTTCAAGAGCGATTGCACCGTCAAGGCAACGCCCGCTTCGCGCGCCGCCAGGTGAGGCGCGATAGCCGGCTCGAACGCCACCGGGTTGACTTCGGCATAGCTCAGCGGCAACGAACACTCAGCCAGCAGCGCCAAAGCGTCGGCATTGCGCAGACCTTTGGGCGTCACCTGACAGCCAGAGGCCACCGGTTTTCCGGCAGCGGTACTTTTTCCCGCGAGCCGTGCGGCATGCAGCAGGCCGGCGGCGATGGTGGTCTTGCCGACATCAGTGTCGGTGCCCGTGATGAAGTAAGCGGCGCTCATAGAGGTTTCTCCAGTACGGCATACACCACTTGATACGTGGCGGGCAGGCCCTGGGCCTGACGGAACTGCTCGTAAGCGTCCACCAGTGCAACAATCCGCGCGCGCCCCGTCAAGCCTCCCGGACGACCCGGGTTGAGGTTATGCGCGCCCAACGCTTTGAGTTCGTGGGTGAGGCTGCGCACATCCGGGTAGTGCAATACATGGGGCCGGCGCTCCAGGCTCACCACCCGCAAGCCGCTGGCGGCGCACAACTGTTGATAAGCCTCGAAGGTGCGGAAGCGGTTGACGTGCACCCACCCATCCGCCGCACGCCAGCTTTCGCGCAACTCATCCAGGGTGCCCACGCACAGGCTCGCGAATGCCAGCACGCCACCAGGGTGCAGCACGCGGCGGGCCTCGCTGAGCACAGCGTCGAAATTCGCACACCATTGCACCGCCAGGCTGGAGAAGATCAACCCGCAACTGTCCGCCTGCAAAGGCAGGCGTTCGGCGTCCCCGGCGATGAAATGCTCGGCACCGCCCAATGGCCGCGCGTGGTTGAGCATGCCCTCGGCAATATCCAGCGCGACACCCTGGCTGCCAGGCAATCGTTCGCCCAACACGCGGCTGAAAAACCCTGTGCCACAGCCCAGGTCCAGCCAGCGTTGCGGCGCGCTGCCCGCCGGCAAGCGAGCCAGCAGTTCAGTCCCCACCGCGCGCTGCAACTCGGCCACGCTGTCATAGCTGGCCGCCGCACGGGAAAACGACGCCGCCACCTGGCGCTTGTCCGGCAAGGCACCCGGCAGTGAGGGGTGGGATAAATCAGTCATCAACGCACTCATGCAAAAAAGCCTGGATGGCCCCCGCTACACCGTGAGGGTCCTCCAGAAGAAAAGCGTGACCGGCCTGTTCAATCAGGCCGATTTCAACATCAGGCAGCAGGGCCAGCAGATCGCTGGCGGCTTCGGCGGGCACCAGGCCATCCAGGCCGCCAAACAGGTGCAGTTGCGGGCCGCGATAGGCCTGCAAGGCCGCACGGGTATCCAGTTGGGCGAGCAGTTCCAGGCCCGGCATCAGCACATTGGAAGGCGTATTCGGTGCCCCGCTGACCAACAAGCGCGATAGCCCGCGGGGGTCTTCGGCACCCTTGGCGCACAGCAGGCCGAAGCGTTTGAGGGTGACCTGGGAATCGGCGTGGCAACCGGCGAGGAACGCATCGAAGGTTTCGGCGGGCATCGCGTTGGACCAGCTTTCATGAGCGACAAAACTCGGGTTGCTCGCCAACGTCAGCAGGCCGCAGCAACGCTCGCCACGCCGCGCCGCCAACTCGGAGGCGAGCATGCCGCCCAGGGACCAGCCGCCCAGCCAGGCGTTGTCCGGCAGCGTGGCGTCGAGTTCGTCGAGCCATTCATCCAGATCACTCGAAGCCAGCGTCGGCAATGGCTCAATGTGCACGTGCAGGTGTTCGTCGAGGCCGCGCAAGGCGACGGCCAAAGGCTCCAGCGGTGAAACGCCGAGGCCCCAGCCAGGCAGCAATATCAGCCGATCACGCATGGTCGGGCTCCGTGATGCTTAACAAACGGAAACACTCTTCCAATCCGCTTAACAATAGCTGCACCTGCGCCTCGCTGTGGGCCGCCGTCAATGTCACGCGCAGTCGGGCACTGCCGGCTGGCACGGTAGGCGGGCGAATAGCAGTCACCATCAGGCCGCGCTCGCGCAACATCTGTGACAGACGCATGGCCTTGGCGCTGTCGCCGATCATGATCGGCTGGATCGGCGTAAAGCTGTCCATCAATGCCAGGCCGATCTGCTCGGCGCCCCGGCGGAACTGGCGGATCAGGTTATTGAGGTGCTCGCGTCGCCACTGTTCGGTGCGCAGCAGCTCGAGGCTCTTCAAGGTTGCACAGGCCAATGCCGGCGGTTGGCTGGTGGTGTAGATATACGGCCGGGCGAACTGGATCAGGCTCTCGATCAGTTCTTCGCTGCCCGCCACAAACGCCCCGGCGGTGCCAAACGCTTTGCCCAGGGTGCCGACCAGTACCGGCACGTCCTCCTGGCTCAGGCCGAAATGCTCGACGATCCCGCCACCCTTTGCGCCCAACGGGCCAAAACCATGGGCATCGTCCACCATCAACCAGGCGCCTTTGGCCTTGGTTTCACGGGCCAACGCTGGCAGGTCAGCCAGGTCGCCGTCCATGCTGAATACCCCATCGGTGACCACCAGCGTATTGCCGGTCGCCTTCTCCAGCCGTTTGGCCAGGCTGTCGGCGTCGTTATGCAGATAGCGGTTGAATCGCGCCCCGGACAACAACCCTGCATCCAGCAGCGACGCGTGGTTGAGCCGGTCCTCGAGCACCGTATCGCCCTGCCCCACCAACGCGGTGACCGCACCGAGGTTGGCCATATAGCCAGTGGTAAACAGCAGTGCACGCGGGCGACCGGTCAGGTCGGCGAGGGCTTCTTCCAGTTCGTGGTGCGGCGTGGCATGGCCCACCACCAAGTGCGAAGCGCCACCGCCCACGCCCCAACGGGACGCACCGGCGCGCCAGGCTTCGATCACTTGCGGGTGATTGGCCAGGCCCAGGTAATCGTTATTGCAGAACGCCAACAGCGGTTGGCCGTCCACCACCACTTGCGGGCCTTGGGGGCTGTCCAGCAAGGGACGTTGACGGTACAGGTGTTCGGCACGGCGGGCAGCGAGACGCGCGGCGAGATCAAAAGACATGCAGGCCTCGGTAGATCAGGTGGAACTCGGTCAAAAATGTGGGAGCGGGCTTGCTCGCGAAGGCGGTGTATCAGTCACTGCATCTATCAACTGACCGATCGCCTTCGCGAGCAAGCCCGCTCCCACATTTGGAGTGCATTTCAATCAAACAACAGCGTTATAAAACTGCTCGCTGCTCTTTTGCTCAACCAACGCCTGCTCAATCGCCGCCTGATGCACTTCATCCGCGTGCTCTTCACGCGCTTCCGGCAGGATGCCCAGGCGCGCGAACAGTTGCATGTCCTTGTCTGCCTGCGGGTTGGCGGTGGTCAGCAACTTGTCGCCGTAGAAGATCGAATTGGCACCGGCGAAAAACGCCAGGGCCTGCATCTGCTCGTTCATCGCCTCACGACCGGCCGACAGGCGTACATGGGATTGCGGCATCAGGATGCGCGCCACCGCCAGCATGCGGATGAAGTCGAACGGGTCGATGTCTTCGGCGTTTTCCAGCGGCGTACCGGCCACCTTCACCAGCATATTGATCGGCACCGACTCCGGATGCTCCGGCAGGTTGGCCAACTGGATCAGCAGGTTGGCGCGGTCGTCGAGGGACTCGCCCATGCCGAGGATGCCGCCCGAGCAGATTTTCATCCCGGAATCGCGCACATAAGCCAGGGTTTGCAGGCGCTCGCCGTAGGTGCGGGTGGTGATGATGCTGCCGTAGAACTCGGGCGAGGTGTCGAGGTTGTGGTTGTAGTAGTCGAGGCCGGCCTGGGCCAGGGCTTCAGTCTGGTCCTGGTCGAGACGACCGAGGGTCATGCAGGTTTCCAGGCCCATGGCCTTCACGCCTTTGACCATTTCAAGCACGTACGGCATGTCTTTGGCCGACGGGTGTTTCCAGGCGGCGCCCATGCAGAAGCGGGTCGAACCGATGGCCTTGGCGCGAGCGGCCTCTTCGAGGACCTTCTGCACCTCCATCAGCTTTTCTTTTTCCAGGCCGGTGTTGTAGTGGCCCGACTGCGGACAATATTTGCAATCTTCCGGGCAGGCGCCGGTTTTGATCGACAGCAAGGTCGACACCTGCACCCGGTTGGCGTCGAAATGCGCGCGGTGCACGGTCTGCGCCTGGAACAACAGGTCATTGAAGGGCTGTACAAACAGCGCTTTGACTTCGGCTAAGGACCAATCGTGACGCAGGGTGGCAGTGGTGCTGGCGCTCATGGGCGATTCCTTGATTATGCTTGGGCTTTCGCTGTGGGAAGGGCAATACCCACAGGCACGACACGGATGCTCGGCATATTTAAGGAAGATTCATGCACTGTCAACCCGAACACAAACACAAGGTTTACATCTGGTTAAAAAACAACCAGCACTGTTTAATCTGCGATGAAGCTACAGAATCCAGCGATTGCGTGTGCAACGTCTGCGAAATCGAACTGCCGTGGCTAATGGAGCACTGCGAAGTGTGTGCGCTGCCGCTGCCGATGGATGGATTGGTGTGCGGCCAATGTCAGAAGCAACCACCGGCCTTTAAACGGGTGATTGCGCCCTGGACCTACAGTTTCCCGGTCGACACACTCATCAGCCGCTTCAAACACCAGTCACGCTGGCCGCTCGGCCATCTGCTCGCGCGTTTACTGGGGCACCACCTGCAACACCGCTTCGACAACGCCGAACTCGCCCGGCCCGACTGCCTGCTGGCGGTGCCCATGGCGCGCAAACGCCTGCGCCAACGGGGTTTTAACCAGGCGTTGATGCTGGCCCGCTGGCTCAGCGAAGACCTCGACCTCCCCCACGATGAACAGATGTTGTTACGCCCCCATGAAACCGTCGCGCAACAAGCCCTGGACGCCAGGACCCGTAAACGCAACCTGCTCACGGCGTTTTCACTGGCACCTGACGCCCACGTGCAAGGCCGCCACCTGGCGCTGGTGGACGACGTACTCACCACCGGCGCTACGGCCCACAGCGTGGCCCGGCTGTTGATGGAAGCCGGTGCGCGCCAGGTCGACATCTACTGCCTGGCACGCACGCCAAAACCCGGCACATGACTTGACTCCCGTGCGCCACGCCTGCAACGTCCGCTGACCTTATCCAAGCGTGCGCACATGTCTCTGCCGACCTCCCTCAGCCAACACATCATCCGCCGTCCCCAGCGTATCGCCCTGCTGGCGCACATCGCCGAGCAGGGTTCGATCACCCGCGCGGCGAAAAGCGCCGGTTTGAGCTACAAGGCCGCCTGGGACGCCATCGATGAACTGAATAACCTGGCGCAAAAACCACTGGTCGAACGCAGCGTCGGCGGCAAGGGCGGCGGCGGCGCCAAGCTGACGGCCGAAGGTGAGCGCGTATTGCGCCTCTACCAGCGCCTGCAAGTGCTGCAGGCGCAGGTGCTCGATTCGGACGAAGATGCCAGCGACTTCAACCTGCTGGGCCGCTTGATGCTGCGCACCAGCGCGCGCAACCAACTGCACGGCCAGGTCAGCAGCATTGAGAGCCACGGCCGCAATGACGTGATCCGCCTGCAACTGTCCGGCGGCCTGAGCCTGAAGGCGCAGATCACCCACGACAGCACGCAGCGGCTGGAACTTGAGATCGGCACAGAAGTGGTGGCCTTGATCAAGGCCGGTTGGCTGGAATTGCTCGCCACCGAGCAAACTGCAACACCTGGACACAATTGCATGAGCGGTGTCATCGAGACGGTTTTCGCCGCCGATGACGGCCCCAGCGAGGTGCGTATCGCCCTGCCCAATGGCCAGGTTTTGTGCGCCCTGGCGCAGCCGGCCGCGCTCAGGGGATTGAGCGCCGCCGAAGGCCAACCGATCCAGGTGCAGTTCTCGCCCAGCAACGTGTTGCTCGGCACGCCGGTTTAACGGGCGGGCGTGCTGCGCTCGCCTTCAAACTGCAACAATTTCGTCACGACCGCTCCTTAAGGTGTCTGCAAAAACCGCAGGGAGCCTGAAATGAGCCTATTAGAAGAAAACCAAGCCACTGACCTCGAACAGATGGTCGGCCTCACCCGCCGTCGTTTTATCGGCGCCGGCGCCCTGTGCGGTGCCGCGATGTTCCTGGGTGGCAACCTGCTGACCCGCAGCGCATTGGCCGTGAATGCCGCGACCGCCAGCCCGTTGTTGGGCTTTACCAGCATCGCCGCCGCCACCAGCGACGCCATCACCTTGCCGCCCGGCTACACCGCCTCGGTGTTGATCAGTTGGGGCCAGCCGCTGCACAAGAATGGCCCGGCCTTTGACCCGTCCGGCAACGGCAGCGCCAAGGCCCAGGAGCAGCAATTCGGTGACAACAACGACGGCATGAGCCTGTTCGCCTTCCCTGGCGACGACAACCGCGCACTCATGGCGATCAACAACGAATACACCAACTACCGTTACCTCTTCGCCCACGGCGGTGCGCCGCAGTCTGCCGAAGACGTGCGCAAGGCCCAGGCCAGCGAAGGTGTGTCGGTCATCGAGGTGCGGCGCAAGGGCGACAGTTGGCAGTTCGTCCAGGACTCGCGCTACAACCGACGTATCCACGGCAACTCGCCCATTCGCCTGAGCGGCCCGGCCGCAGGGCATGAATGGCTGAAAACCAGCGCTGACAAAACCGGCAAAAACGTGCTCGGCACCTTCCAGAACTGCGCCAACGGCAAGACGCCGTGGGGCACTTATCTGACGTGTGAAGAGAACTTCACCGACTGCTTCGGCAGCAGCAACCCTCAACAAACCTTTGACGCGGGGCAAAAGCGCTACGGCGTGGTGGCCACCAGCAAAGAGATCAATTGGCACCCGCACGACCCGCGTTTTGACATGGCCAAGAACCCCAATGAACTCAACCGGCATGGTTGGGTGGTGGAGATTGACCCGTTCGACCCGAAGTCCACGCCGGTCAAGCGCACCGCCCTTGGTCGCTTCAAGCACGAGAACGCCGCGCTGGCAGAAACCCGCGACGGGCGTGCCGTGGTGTACATGGGCGACGACGAACGCGGTGAGTTCATCTACAAATTTGTCAGCCGCGATCCGATCAATCATCACAACCCGAAAGCCAACAAGGACCTGCTCGACCACGGCACGTTATACGTGGCCATTTTCGACGCTGGCGACGGCAATGCCGATCATCCCAAGGGCAAAGGCGAATGGGTCGAGCTGACTCACGGCAAAAACGGCATCGACGCCAGCAGCGGTTTCGCCAGCCAGGCCGAAGTGCTGATCCATGCACGCCTGGCCGCCAGTGTGGTGAAAGCCACCCGCATGGACCGCCCGGAATGGATCGTGGTCAGCCCCACCGATGGCCAGGTCTACTGCACGCTCACCAACAACGCCAAGCGCGGCGAAGACGGCCAGCCCGTGGGCGGGCCCAACCCGCGCGAGAAAAATGTCTACGGCCAGATCCTGCGCTGGAAAGCCGATTCCGATAACCACGGCGCCCCGACCTTTACCTGGGACCTGTTTGTGGTGGCCGGTAACCCGGGTGTGCATGCCGGCACACCCAAAGGCGGCTCTGCCAACATCAACCCGCAAAACATGTTCAACAGCCCCGATGGCCTGGGTTTCGACAAGGCCGGGCGCCTGTGGATTCTGACCGACGGCGACTACAGCAACGCGGGCGACTTCGCCGGCATGGGCAATAACCAGATGCTGTGTGCCGACCCGACGACCGGCGAAATTCGCCGTTTCATGGTCGGGCCGGTGGCGTGTGAGGTCACGGGGATCAGCTTTTCGCCGGATCAGAAGACGCTGTTCGTGGGGATTCAGCACCCTGGGGAAACCGGTGGTTCGACCTGGCCACAGCATCTGCCCAACGGTAAACCGCGCTCGTCAGTGATGGCGATTCGGCGGGATGACGGTGGGGTTGTCGGCGCCTGACAGGGCCTCATCGCGGGCAAGCCCGCTCTCACAATTGATCGAGTTTCACCTTTGGAATGCGGTTGAATGTGGGAGCGGGCTTGCTCGCGAAGGCGTCCGCACAGCCACCCCCGATCTCCCGCAATTGATCAAGTTTTACCTTTGGAATGCGGTCGAACGTGGGAGCGGGCTTGCTCGCGAAGGCGTCCGCACAGCCACCCCCTATCTCCCGCAATTGATCAAGTTTTACCTTTGGAATGCGGTCGAACGTGGGAGCGGGCTTGCCCGCGAAGGCGTCCGCACAGCCACCCCTATCTCGCGCAATTGATCAAGTTTTACCTTTGGAATTCGGTCGAACGTGGGAGCGGGCTTGCCCGCGAAGGCGTCCGCACAGCTACCACCTATCTATGCGCGGGTGCGTTACCATACCGAGCCGGACGCGGCGCCCTGCTGCGCGCAGGAGTTCGCATGGCCCATCCGTTTGAAACACTCACCCCCGACCTGGTACTCGACGCTGTCGAAAGTATCGGCTTTCTCAGCGATGCTCGCGTTCTGGCGCTCAACAGCTACGAAAACCGTGTGTATCAGGTGGGCATCGAAGACTCCGAACCGCTGATCGCCAAGTTCTACCGGCCCCAGCGCTGGACCAATGAAGCGATCCTCGAAGAACACCGCTTCACCTTCGAACTGGCCGAGTGCGATGTGCCGGTGGTCGCCCCCATGATCCATAACGGAGAAAGCCTGTTCGAGCACGCCGGTTTTCGCTTCACCCTGTTTCCACGCCGTGGTGGCCGTGCGCCGGAGCCGGGTAATCTCGATCAGCTTTATCGCCTTGGGCAGTTGCTCGGCCGTTTGCATGCGGTGGGCTCCACCCGCCCGTTCGAACACCGTGAAGCCCTGGGCGTGAAGAACTTCGGCCACGATTCCCTCAACACGTTGCTGGAAGGCAATTTCATTCCCAAGAGCCTGCTGCCGGCGTACGAGTCCGTGGCCCGCGACCTGCTCAAGCGTGTGGAAGAGGTGTACAAGGCCACGCCGCACAAGAACATCCGCATGCACGGCGATTGCCACCCCGGCAACATGATGTGCCGCGATGAGATGTTCCATATCGTCGACCTCGATGACTGCCGCATGGGCCCGGCCGTCCAGGACCTGTGGATGATGCTCGCAGGGGACCGTCAGGAATGCCTGGGCCAGCTGTCGGAATTGATGGACGGCTATCAGGAGTTCCACGACTTCGACCCGCGCGAACTGGCACTCATCGAACCGCTGCGCGCCTTGCGCCTGATGCACTACAGCGCCTGGCTGGCACGGCGCTGGGATGACCCGGCGTTTCCTCACAGCTTCCCGTGGTTCGGCAGCGAGCGGTATTGGGGTGATCAGGTGCTGGCGTTGCGTGAGCAGCTGTCGGCCCTCAATGAAGAACCGCTGAAACTGTTCTGACCCTGACGCTGCTTCTTGTGGGAGCTGGCTTGCCGGCGATGCAAACAACTCGGTGCATCAGTAGCACCAAGGTGATGTCATCACCGGCAAGCCAGTTCCCACAGAAAAGCCAATCCCACCGGCGGACAAAAATCCTTACAATCGCGCTTTGATAGCTGCCTAAGCAAGGATTCTGCAATGCAAGCCGCCAACCCCCGCAAGGGGTACATCCTGGGCCTGAGTGCCTATGTCATCTGGGGTCTGTTCCCGCTCTATTTCAAGGCCATCGCCAGTGTTCCCGCCGCAGAGATCATCGTGCACCGTGTGTTGTGGTCCGCGCTGTTCGGCGGTTTGCTGTTAATGGTGTGGAAACACCCGGGCTGGTTCCGTGAACTGCGCGACAACCCCAGGCGCCTGGCCATTCTGGCACTCAGCGGCTCGCTGATTGCGGCTAACTGGCTGACCTATGTGTGGTCGGTGAACAGCGGGCGCATGCTGGAAGCGAGCCTCGGTTATTACATAAACCCGTTGGTGAATGTGCTGCTGGGCATGCTGATCCTCGGCGAACGCCTGCGGCGCTTGCAGTGGATGGCCGTCGGGCTGGCAGCGGTAGGTGTGGCGCAACAGGTGTGGCAAGTCGGCAGTTTGCCGTGGGTGTCGCTGGTGCTGGCGCTGACCTTTGGCTTTTACGGCTTGATCCGCAAGCAGGCGCCGGTCAAGGCGCTGCCGGGGCTGGTGGTGGAAACCTGGATGCTGGTGCCGATTGCCGTGGCCTGGTTGCTGTTCAACCCGTCGGCCCACAGTGCACAGCTTGAATTTTGGAGCACCTCCGAAGCCTGGTGGCTGGTGGCCGCAGGCCCGGTGACGCTGATCCCGCTGGTGTGTTTCAACGCCGCCGCACGGCATTTGCCCTACACCGCGCTGGGTTTTTTGCAGTACGTCGCCCCGACGCTGGTGCTGCTCGAAGCGGTGCTGTTGTTCGGTGAACACCTGGCACCGAGCACGCTGATTGCCTTTGCCTTCATCTGGGCCGGCCTGGTGGTCTACAGCCTGGATGCCTGGCTGACCGTGCGCAAACGCTGATCAAATAACGTACAAACCTCTGCAAGCCACAGCGCACTTGGCTTGCAGACATCCACCCCAAGGTTATCCACAATCTGATCCCCGTCATTTGTGCACAAGCCGTTGAAACTGCTCGTTTTTTGCTCAGCCGACGAAGAACCCCGGCGCACGTGGCCTGGCGCCGGGTCTCTACAGCTTATCCACAGGCCCATGCAAGATTTCCATGCATAACCCTGTGGGCCGTTATTCCTCGCTGCGCAGTTCCACCATCAAGTCATCCGCCAAGGTTTCCAGAGATTCCTGCAGCGTCTCCAGGGACATCGTCGAGGGCACCCGCAACAGGGCCTCGGCGTTGAATAGCGGATCACCACTCATGGGGGCCGGACGCACATCGGTGCTCAAGCGCTCCAGGTTGACGCCCTGCTTGCTCAACAGCGCGGTAATCTCGCGCACAATCCCCGACCGATCATTGCCCACCAGCGTCATCAGGATCGGCTTGGAGTCCGACGCCTGCCCGGTACTGCCCTCGCCCACCAGCACACGAATGCCATGTGTGGATAAATCCTCCAGCGCATTCACCAGGTCCTGACGACTTTGCGTGGGAACGCTTACCCGCAGGATCCCGGCAAATTGCCCAGCCATGTGGGCCATTCGGCTTTCCAGCCAGTTGCCACCGTGAGCGGCGATGTTCTGCGCGATGCGTTCAACCAAGCCGGGTTTGTCGGCGGCGATAATAGTGAGTACAAGATGGTCCATGGCGAAGCCCTCTGAATTCAACTTACAAGGTGGACGCAGGCGCCCTCGAAAACAAATCGTGTACCATTTTTATATTTATCTGGAACAATCCAATAGTTTTTTGAGAACATCCCGTTATCCGCTGTGACCGCATGACCAAAATGGGTCGCTAAACGACGTATTTAGTCTAATTTTCACAACCGCAAGTCATCATGTAGTATGCCCAATCGCGCACTACATAACGTTAGGTCGATGTCTGCCAAGGCACCCAAGTACCGCGTCAACCCTCTCGCCCAGCCGCCTGCACGGCATGTACTGGGAATGGGTTCGTGGTTTAAATGGCCAGAGGCTTCATTGGTAAATTGAAAAGCTGAAAAGCGCATTAGCTCCGCAGAGTGAGGCAAGCAATGACTGAACACGTTCAAGTCGGTGGCCTGCAGGTCGCCAAAGTCCTGTTCGACTTCGTGAATAACGAAGCCATTCCCGGTACCGGCATCACTGCCGACCAGTTCTGGGCCGGCGCCGACAAGGTCATCCACGACCTGGCACCGAAGAACAAAGCCCTACTCGCCAAACGCGACGATTTCCAAGCGCGGATCGATACCTGGCACCAGACCCACGCCGGCCAGGCCCACGACCCGGTGGCCTACAAAGCCTTCCTGCAAGACATCGGATACCTGCTGCCAGAAGCCGCAGACTTCCAGGCCTCGACCCAAAACGTCGATGACGAAATCGCCCGCATGGCCGGCCCACAGCTGGTTGTGCCGGTGATGAACGCCCGTTTCGCCCTCAACGCTTCAAATGCGCGCTGGGGCTCGCTGTATGACGCGCTGTATGGCACCGACGCCATCAGCGAAGCCGACGGCGCCGAAAAGGGCAAGGGCTACAACAAAGTGCGCGGCGACAAGGTGATTGCCTTCGCCCGTGCCTTCCTCGACGAAGCCGCGCCGCTCGCTGCCGGCAGCCACGTCGACTCCACCGCTTACAAAATCGTTGATGGCAAGCTGGTCGTCGGCCTCAAGGGCGGCAGCAACAGCGGCCTGCGCGACGATGCCCAGTTGATCGGTTTCCAGGGCCCGGCGACCGAGCCGACTGCGATCCTGCTGAAGCAAAATGGCCTGCACTTCGAAATCCAGATCGACGCCAGCACCCCGGTCGGCCAGACCGACGCCGCCGGCGTCAAAGACGTGCTGATGGAAGCTGCGCTGACCACCATCATGGACTGCGAAGACTCCGTCGCCGCTGTTGATGCCGATGACAAAGTGGTGATCTACCGCAACTGGCTCGGCCTGATGAAAGGCGACCTGGCCGAAGAAGTGGCCAAGGGCGGCAAGACTTTCACCCGCACCATGAACGCCGACCGTGTCTACACCGGCGTGGATGGCCAGGACGTGACCTTGCACGGCCGCTCGCTGCTGTTCGTGCGCAACGTTGGCCACTTGATGACCATCGACGCGATCCTCGACAAAGACGGCAACGAAGTACCGGAAGGCATCCTCGACGGCCTGCTCACCAGCCTGGCGGCCATCCACAGCCTCAACGGCAACAGCAGCCGCAAGAACAGCCGCACCGGTTCGGTGTACATCGTGAAGCCGAAGATGCATGGCCCCGAAGAAGCGGCGTTCACCAACGAGCTGTTCGGCCGCATCGAAGACGTGCTGAACCTGCCGCGCAACACGCTAAAGGTCGGGATCATGGACGAGGAGCGCCGCACCACGGTCAACCTCAAGGCCTGCATCAAGGCGGCCAGCGAGCGTGTGGTGTTTATCAACACCGGCTTCCTCGACCGCACCGGCGACGAGATCCACACTTCCATGGAAGCCGGCGCGATGGTGCGCAAGGCCGCCATGAAGGCGGAAAAATGGATCGGTGCCTACGAGAACTGGAACGTCGATATCGGCCTGAGCACCGGCCTGCAAGGGCGTGCGCAGATCGGTAAAGGCATGTGGGCAATGCCCGACTTGATGGCGGCGATGCTCGAACAGAAAATCGCTCACCCGCTCGCCGGCGCCAACACGGCCTGGGTGCCATCGCCAACGGCGGCTGCACTGCACGCGCTGCACTATCACAAGGTGGACGTGTTCGCGCGCCAGGCCGAACTGGCCAAGCGCGAGCGCGCGTCGCTGGACGATATCCTGACCATTCCTCTGGCCAGCAATACCGATTGGTCCGACGAAGAAATCCGTAATGAGTTGGACAACAACGCCCAGGGCATCCTTGGCTATGTGGTGCGTTGGATCGATCAGGGCGTGGGCTGTTCGAAAGTGCCGGACATCAACGACGTCGGCCTGATGGAAGACCGCGCTACGCTGCGTATCTCCAGCCAGCACATCGCCAACTGGCTGCGCCACGGCGTTGTCAACGAAGCCCAAGTGATGGAAAGCCTCAAGCGCATGGCGCCGGTGGTAGACCGTCAGAATGCCGGTGACGCGCTGTATCGCCCACTGGCCCCGGACTTCGACAGCAACATCGCCTTCCAGGCGGCGGTGGAACTGGTGATTGAAGGGACCAAGCAACCCAATGGTTATACCGAGCCGGTGTTGCACCGCAGGCGTCGTGAGTTCAAGGCCAAGAACGGCTTGTAAATGAAAAGGCCCTGATCGCGAGATCAGGGCCTTTTCATTGGGTAGTGTGGTGGTCGCACTGGCGCTTTCGCGAGCAAGCCCGCTCCCACACTCGACCGCATTTCTACAGGAAGCATGCGGCCAAATGTGGGAGCGGGCTTGCTCGCGAAGAGGCCTGCACGGTCAACAGATAATCAAGACGCCATGCCTAACTCGCGCTTCACCATCTTCGCCAACTTGGCGCTGTCGATGGGCTTGAGCATGAAGTCCACCACACTCATGTGCATGGCCTCGATGACGTCGCGCGCTTCCGCGTCCCCCGACATGATGATAATCGGCAGCGCCGCTCGGCCAGAGCTGCGCACTTGCTGGATCAGTTCCAGACCGTTGCTTGGCGCCATGCGCAGGTCAGTGATCAGTAAACCAATGGAGCTGCTGGACTCCAAGAGATCCCAGGCCGTCTCGCCACTGTCAGCGGTCATGCAGCGAATGCCGTCCAGGCCCAGGATCTCCGCCAGCAATTCACGCGCGTCCTTGTCATCATCGACAATCAACACCCGTTGTGGCGGTAAATCAGGCTCCAGCATCACGGCGCTCAGCGCCTCGCGCTCGGCATCACTCAAAATATCGTGGTCGGACATACGTTTCTCAGCAGTTCTATTCAATCTCGCAGCACACTCGTCAGACATCTGCGGAAGGGCGAACAATGTGCACTTCGTCGGAAAGTTTGCCTAGTGGGCTTTTTACCGGGTTTTAACACTAGCCATGTAAGGTATTTCCCTAGTCGTGAATCGTTTTACCGCGCACTAGACTTACGTCCAATGGGCACCCGGAGCACGGGGGCTGACCATAAAGGACGATAACGACAAGAAACTGCGGTCACTGTTATGAGTAAAGCTGATGCTTTCACGCAGGCGGGAAAAACCGCCGTGTTGCAGAACATCCACGGCACCCTGCAATTCCTGCAACGCTTCCCCCCGTTCAACCAGATGGAAAACGCCCACCTGGCGTTTCTGGTGGAACAGTGCCAACTGCGTTTCTATGGCCCCGGCGAGAGCATCCTCAAGCCGTCGGGCGGGCCGGTGGAACATTTTTATATCGTCAAGCAAGGCCGAGTCGTCGGCGAACGCCCACTGTTAAATCAGGAAGTGGCCGAAACCACCTTCGAAATCACCACCGGTGAGTGCTTCCCTCTGGCCGCGCTGCTGGGCGAACGAGCGACACGCACCGAGCACAAGGCCGCCGAAGATACGTTCTGCCTGCGACTGAACAAGCCGGCGTTTATCAAGCTGTTCGCCCTCTCCAGTGCGTTTCGCGACTTTGCCTTGCGCGGTGTCAGCAGCTTGCTGGACCAGGTCAACCAGCAGGTGCAGCAAAAAGCCGTAGAGACCCTCGGCACCCAGTACTCGCTGAATACCCGTCTCGGCGAACTGGCCATGCGCCATCCGGTCACCTGCAGCCCGAACACGCCGCTGCGTGAGGCGGTGACGCTGATGCACGAGCAACAAGTGGGCAGCATCGTGATCGTCGACGAGCATAAGGCGCCCCTGGGGATTTTCACCCTGCGCGACCTGCGCCAGGTGGTCGCTGACGGCACCAGTGATTTCAATCAGGCCATCGAAGGTCATATGACCCAGGCGCCGTTCTTCCTGAGCCCGGACCACAGCGCCTTCGACGCCGCCATCGCCATGACCGAGCGGCATATCGCCCATGTGTGCCTGGTGAAAGATCAGCGCCTGTGTGGCGTGGTGTCCGAACGCGACTTGTTTTCCCTGCAACGGGTTGACCTGGTGCACCTGGCCCGCACCATCCGCAACGCGCCCCGGGTCGAAAACCTGGTGGCACTTCGCGGCGAGATCGGCCAACTGGTCGAACGCATGCTCGCCCATGGCGCGTCGTCCACCCAGATCACGCACATCATTACGTTGCTCAACGATCACACCGTGTGCCGGGTAATCGAGCTGACGTTGGCCGAGAGAGGCGACCCCGGCGTGCCCTTCAGTTGGCTGTGTTTCGGCAGCGAAGGCCGTCGCGAGCAGACCCTGTTTACCGACCAGGACAACGGCATTCTGTTCGACGCCAGGGACGCCGCCGAAGCCGCCGCGATTCGTGGCCGCTTGTTGCCCCTGGCGCAGCAGATCAACCAAAGCCTGGCGTTGTGCGGCTTCAGCTTGTGCAAGGGCAATATCATGGCCGGCAACCCCGAACTGTGCCTGTCGCGGGCCGAATGGGCGCGGCGCTTCGGTGCGTTTATTCGCGAGGCGACGCCGGAAAACCTGCTGGGCTCGAGCATCTATTTTGACTTGCGCGTGGTGTGGGGCGACGAACAGGGCTGCGAGCAATTGCGTCAGGGCATTCTGGATCAAGTCGCGGATAACCGGCTGTTCCAACGCATGCTGGCCGAGAACGCCTTGCGCCAACGCCCACCCGTAGGGCGTTTCCGCGATTTTGTACTGACGCGCAAAGGCGGCGAAAAGGCCACACTCGATCTTAAGGTGCAGGGCCTCACGCCCTTTGTGGATGGCGCTCGCCTATTGGCCCTGGCCAATGGCGTCCACGCCATCAATACCCTGGAGCGCCTGCGCCAATTGGTGGACAAAGAGGTCATTGAGCCACTGGACGGCGCCGCGTACGAAGAGGCCTATCACTTTATCCAGCAAACCCGCATGCAGCAGCACCAGTTGCAGACCCGCGAGAACCAGCCCTATTCCAACCGTGTCGACCCCGACAGCCTCAACCACCTGGACCGGCGCATCTTGCGTGAAGCCCTGCGTCAGGCCCAGCGCCTGCAAAGCAGCCTGACCTTTCGGTACCAGCTGTGAGCCTGTTCAGTTGGCTACGTAAGAAAAAGCCCGGGCTGGACGCCCCCCAACAGCTGCGCCTGGCGCAACTGCCCAAACCCGCAGTACTGGGGAACGGTTCCCTGCGCAGCCAGCGGTGGGTGGTGGTTGACCTGGAAACCAGCGGCCTGAACCTCAACCGGGATCAGGTGCTGTCCATCGGCGCGGTGGTCATCGAGGACGGCGCGGTGGATTTCTCGCAAATGTTCGAGCGCACCCTGCAACGTGCCGAAACAAAACTGAGCCCCAGCGTGTTGATCCATGGCCTCGGCCCCAGTGCCATCGCCGCTGGCAGCGACCCGGTCGAAGCGCTGCTGGATTTTATGGCGTTTGTCGGCGACAGCCCAATGCTGGCGTTTCACGCACCGTTCGATCAACACATGCTGTGCCGCGCACTCAAGGACAGCCTGGGCTATCGGCTGAGCCATCCGTTTCTCGATGTTGCGGACATCGCCCCACTGCTGTGCCCCGAAGCGAATATCCGCGAAGCCGGCCTCGACGACTGGATCACCCACTTCAAGCTGCACGTGGGCGAACGCCATCACGCCAGCGCCGATGCACTGGCCACGGCTGAGCTGATGCTCATCCTGTTTAACCGCGCGCAGCAGCACGCCATCAACAGCCCTCAAGCGCTGCAAGAGCGCTTGAGCCAATGGAAACGCCGCAAACAAGCGCCAGCGTTTTAGTGGCACCGCCCGACAGACGCCAATTGCGCCCACTCCCTGCCTCTGACACAATCGCGAATAATTCTCGTTAGTTTAAACCTCTTGTTTATTCGGTGATGCCTTGTCGTCGGTCCAGACCCCACACAGTGAGCTTGTTGGCGCGTTATACCGCGACCATCGTGGCTGGCTGTTGGCGTGGCTGCGCCGCAACGTGGCCTGCCCGAGCCGCGCCGAAGACCTGAGCCAGGACACGTTCATGCGCCTGCTGGGCCGTGATGAGTTGCGCGAACCGCGCGAGCCACGGGCGTTTCTGGTGTCGATCGCCAAAGGCCTGCTGTTCGACTACTTCCGCCGCGCAGCACTGGAACAGGCTTACCTCAACGAACTGATGCTGCTCCCGGAAAGCGAACAGCCGTCGCCCGAAGAACAGCAATTGATCCTCGAAGACCTCAAGGCCATCGACCAACTGCTCGCCAAGCTGTCGAGCAAGGCCCGCGCCGCCTTCCTCTATAACCGCCTCGACGGCATGAGCCACGCAGAAATCGCCCGGCGTCTCGACGTGTCGGTGCCCCGCGTGCGTCAGTACCTGGCCCAGGGCATTCGCCAGTGCTACGTCGCGCTGTATGGCGAGCCGTCGTGCCCGTGATCAGTTCCAAACCGGTCTCGGCCCGCGTGCTGGACGCTGCAATTGCCTGGCAACTGTCACTCGACTCGGGCGACGGCAACCTGGTTACGCAGGAAGAGTTCGCCAAATGGCTGGCCAGCGATGAAGAGCATGCGCGCGCCTGGCGCCAGTTGGGCATGCTCGACCAGCGTTTCAGCAGAGCGTCGGGCCCGGCGCGAGCGGCATTGGTGCAGTCACGCGAGAGCCTGCGCCAGCGCGTGCGCAAACTTGGGCGCGGCCTGGCAAGTATCGCGCTGGTGTGCGGCCTGGTGTTGTTTGCCGGTGAGCGCTACGTGCCGATCCACTATTGGCTGGCAGACCAGCGCACCGCCACCGGCGAGCAGCGCACGCTGAAACTCGCGGATGGCACTCTGATCAACCTCAATACCCACAGCGCAATCGACGTGCGCTTCGATGAAAAACGCCGGCTGATCGTGTTGCAGGAAGGCGAGATGCTGGTCGAAACCGGCCACAACGATGCGCGCCCCTTCTATGTACAAACCCGCGACGGCAGCCTGCGGGCGCTGGGCACGCGGTTTATCGTCAAGCGCGAAGACGCCGCCACGCGCCTGAGCGTGCTGCAGTCTGCGGTGGCCGCCCAGCCACAGGCACTGCATCAAGAACAGATTTTCAGCGAAGGCCAGCAAGTGCTGATGCGCAGCGACAGTCTCGGCCCTGTGCTGGCCGTCACGCCCGCCACCGATGCCTGGACACGCGGCATGCTGGTGGTCGACAACGCCCGCCTGGGCGACGTGGTCGAGGAGCTCAGCCGCTATCGTCCCGGCTACCTGGGTGTGGATAAGCGCGTGGCCGACCTGCGCATCACCGGCAGTTTCCCTCTGCATGACACTACGCTGGCGCTGAACGCCCTGCTGCCGACCTTGCCGGTGCAGATCGAGCAGCGCACGCCGTGGTGGGTGACCGTTATCGCCAAGCCTTAGGTTATGCGGTGCATGGGCTGTAGCTTTCGCGAGCAAGCCTGCTCCCACATTCGGCCGCGTTTTTCCAAGTAGAACGCAGTCGAATGTGGGAGCGGGCTTGCCCGCGAAGAGGCCCTGAAAAACGCCTCAAATACTCGACTCAAAAAATATCTTCGCTCAGCCCTATCACTTTTCCAATCTCGCTCGGCACATAGGCAATTGAGAAATATTTCCATTCAGGAGCCACCCCATGTCCCGCACGCTAGACACCCTGTTGCGCCCCAGCCTGTTAGCCGTGGCCATTGCCCTCAGCACGCCGCTGACTAGCACGTCGCTGATCGCCGCTGAACAGGCCTCGAACGTGCGCGCCTACAACCTGCCGGCCGCGCCGCTGGCCAGCACCCTGAACCAGATCGCCAGCCAGGCGGGCCTGGCGCTGACCCTTAACCCGGCGCTGGCGTCGGGCAAAACCTCGGCACCGGTGAAGGGCCAGTACGATGCGCAAGGCGCGCTGCGTGAGGCCTTGCGTGGGACAGGGTTGCAGTTGGAACAGAGCAGCGCCGGGACGTTTACCCTGGTGGCGATTCCGGAAGGCGTCGTGGCGCTGCCGGAGACCAGCATCATTGGGCAAGGCGACACTGAAAGTGCCTGGGGCCCGGTGACAGGCTATCTGGCAACGCGCACCGCCGCCGGCACCAAGACCGACACGGCACTGGTCGAAGCACCGCGCTCGATCTCCATTGCCACCCGCGAACAGATGCAGGACCGCAACGTCCAGAACCTCGATGACGCCGTCAAATATATGCCCGGTATCGTATCGTCCAGCTACGGCAGCGACACCCGCTACGACTGGATGCGCGTGCGCGGTTTCGAACCCACGCAATTCCTCGACGGCCTGCCACTGCCACGCGGTGTGTACGCCAACCCGAAAGCAGAAACCTGGAACCTGGACCGCCTCGCCCTGCTGCGTGGCCCTGCCTCGTCGATCTACGGCCAGACGCCACCGGGCGGTCTGCTGGATATGGTCAGCCGCCGTCCCAGCGCTGAATCGAGCAACGCCATCCAGGTGCAGTACGGCAGTGACAACTACCGCCAGATCAACTTCGCCAGTACCGGCAAGATCGATGATGAAGGGCAGTTCCTGTATGGCGTCAGCGGCGTAGTACGGGACGCGGGCACCCAGGTCGATCACATCGACAACAAACGCTACAACATCGCGCCCAGCCTGACCTGGAACATCGACACCGACACCAAGCTGACACTGCTCTCGCAGTTCACCCGTGACGATACCGGCACCACCAGCCAGTTCATGCCGATACAGGGCACCAAGATCAAATCACCACTGGGCGAGGTTTCCCACCACAAGAACCTGGGCGATCCGGATTACGAGTTCTACGACCGTACTTACTACGCATTGGGGTATGCGTTCGAACACCGTTTCAACGATACCTGGCAGTTCAAGCAGAACCTGCGTTACACCAAATCGGAGCTGGATTTCCAGCAGTTGACCGTGGGCTCCTATGCGTTTTCCCCGGCGGATGCGGCGGGTAATATCAGCCGGTCTACCACCAACGTTGACGAAAGCATTGGCCAGTTCGCGGTGGACAACAATTTCCAAGCCGACTTCGCCACCGGCGATATCAGCCATACATTACTGCTGGGCCTGGATCACCAGCGTACCGACACCTCCTACCGCGCCATATACGGCACGGCATCGAGTATCAACATCTTCAACCCGATCAACACTCAGCCGACTGTACGCCCGACGGATGTCCGACCGTTTTACGACTACAACCAGAAAACCGTACAAACCGGTCTCTACGTGCAGGACCAGATGGCCCTGGACAAGTGGCGCCTGACCTTGGGTGGGCGTGAAGACTGGGTGCATCAGGGCACCACCTATTTCAACGACAACGATGCGACCAACACCGACCGCATCAAACACTTCAGTGGCAACGCGGCACTGAGCTATGTGTTCGACTCGGGCTTCGTACCGTACTTGTCCTACGCTGAGTCCTTCCAACCAGCGAGCAACGCAGATACAACCGCGCTCAAGACGTTTAAACCGACTGAAGGCAAACAATGGGAAATGGGGGTTAAGTATCAGCCGCCAGGTTCCAATACGCTGCTGAGTGCGGCGGTCTACGACCTCACCCAAAAAAATGTGCAAGTGGCTACCCTTGGCGCAGGGGGCCAGCAAATCAACAGCCAGACCGGCGAAGTGAAGGTCAAGGGCCTGGAGCTGGAAGCCGTGTCTGACGTGACCGAGAACCTCAAGGTCATCGCCGCCTACACCTTGGCAAAATCCGAGGTGCAAAAAGGCATTTACAAAGGCAACCGCCTGACATTGATGCCAAACCAGCAAGCCTCGCTGTGGACTGACTACACCTGGCACAGCGGCGTACTTGACGGTTTCGGTATCGGCTTTGGTGCCCGCTACACCGGCAACACCTATGGGGACCAGGCCAACACCTGGTTGGGTAAGGCCGATGCCTACACCGTATTCGATGGTTCGGTGCACTACGACTTGGGCCGTCTGGATAACAGCCTCAAAGGCGCATCGGTTAAGTTGAACGCCACCAACCTGTTCAACAAAGACTACCTTTCCACCTGCGATGGTAACTACTGCTACTTCGGCGACCAACGCAGCGTAGTCGCCAGCGCCACCTACCAGTGGTAATCAGCTGAGTTAATGATCAGGCCGTCCTCGGGGGCGGCTTTGGTGTGTCTGAAGGCAAGAAAATGAAAAGCAAAACCATCCGCCGCTGGTCCTTCATCCACACCTGGACCAGCCTGATCTGCACAGTCTTCCTGCTGCTGCTCGCCCTCACCGGCCTGCCGCTGGTGTTTCACCACGAGATCGACCACCTGCTGGGCAACGAGCCTGAACTTGCGCAGATGCCCGCCGACACTCCGCACCTGAACCTTGAGCAGTTGGTGGCCAAGGCCCAGGCTCATCGACCGGGTGAAGCCATGCAATACCTGGCGTGGGACGAGGACGACAAGAACGGCGTGATTGCGATCATGGCCGCCAAGGCCGGCACCGAACCCAACTCGTCTCACACCTTCATGCTCGATGCGCGCACTGGCGACGCCGTGGAAACCCCGGCGGCCAACGGCGGGCTGACGCTGTTCCTGCTGCGCCTGCATGTGGATATGTTTGCCGGCCTGCCGGGCAAGTTGCTGCTGGCGTTCATGGGCATTCTGTTTGTGCTGGCGATTGTCTCGGGCACGGTGCTGTACCTGCCGTTTATGCGCCGCTTGAAGTTCGCCACCGTACGCCAGGACAAATCCACCCGCCTGCGCTGGCTCGACCTGCATAACCTTATCGGCGTGGTCACGCTGACCTGGGCGCTGGTGGTGGGCGTGACCGGCGTGATCAGCGCCTGCGCCGACCTGATCATCGCCGCCTGGCGCCAGGACAGCCTCAGCGCGATGATCGAGCCCTACAAAAACGCGCCGCCGCTGACACAACGCGCACCGGCCACCGAGCTGCTGAGCATTGCGGCCAAGGCCGCGCCCAGCATGCAGCCGGACTTTATCGCCTTCCCCGGTACGCGTTTTTCCAGCGAGCACCACTATGCGGTGTTCATGAAAGGCAGCATCCATCTGACCTCGCACTTGCTCACGCCGGTGCTGATCGACGCGAGCACCCTGGCCGTCACCGCCATCGCCGAACGGCCGTGGTACATGGACGCCATGGGCATGTCCCAGCCGTTGCACTTTGGTGACTATGGCGGCCTGCCGATGAAGATCCTGTGGGCAGTGCTGGATGTGCTGACCATCATCGTGCTGGGCAGCGGCATTTACCTATGGATCGTGCGGCGCAAGGCGGCCAGGGCATGAAGCCGCGCCAGTCGAATTTCTGGAAGGTGTTTGGTATTCCGCTGGGGATTGGCGTGCTCAGCGCGGCCGGGTTGTTTGCGGCGTTGCTGGGCGATGGGCTGTGGGATTCGCTCAGTTGGGTAGGCTTGGGGATTCCCGCTGTCATGGGTGTTTGGGCGTTGTGTAAGCGGCGCGGCTAAGGGCGCTATCGCAGGCAAGCCAGCTCCCACCTTGGGCTGCGTTCACAATTCAAAATGTGGGAGCTGGCTTGCCTGCGATGAGGCCCTCAAAAACACCCCAAAACCCCCTCGCCAGCCACGGCGCAACCCTCTAGGCTAGCCACTGCCCATTCAGAGGAATGCCCATGTCCGTGCCCAGCATGACCTTGTTCCACAACCCCGCGTCACCGTTCGTTCGCAAAGTCCGCGTGCTGCTGGCCGAGACCGGTCAGCAGGACCGTGTGGCCCTGCAAGGTTGCATGCCGACACCGGTTCAGCCGGATGCGCAATTGGTGCAAGACAACCCCGTGGGCAAAATCCCGGCCCTGCGCCTGGCCGACGGCACGGTGCTGCACGACAGCCGGGTGATCCTCGATTACCTTGACTACCAGCACGTCGGCAACCCGCTGATACCCCGCGACGGCGCGGCGCGCTGGCGCCGCCTGACCCTGGCCTCGATGGCCGACGGCATCATGGATGCCGCCGTGCTGGTGCGTTACGAGACGGCCATGCGCCCGGCGGAAAAGCATTGGGACCAGTGGCTGGACGAACAGCGCAAAAAGATTCGTCGCACCCTCGCAGCACTTGAAGCCGATGCGATTGCCGAACTGGCCAGCCACTTCGACATCGCCTCCATCAGTGTGGCGTGCGCCCTGGGCTACCTCGACTTCCGCCACCCAGACCTGCAATGGCGTGACGCTAATCCCAAGCTTGCCGCCTGGTATGCCGAGGTCAGCCAGCGGCCTTCGATGCTGCAGACCCAGCCACCCGTGTGACATTCATCCCCATCCATTGTGGGAGCGGGCTTGCCCGCGATTGTGGCGTGTCATTCAGTACATCTGTTTGTGACCCACCGCTTTCGCGGGTAAGCCCGCTCCCACTTCGGAAGGTGACGGAGTTGAGGAATATGACGATTCTTGCGGCCAACTGCGCGCCCACCTGCTGATCCTCACGCAACCCGATCATTGCACGGCCTCCAGATCAAACTGCAGTGGCTCGCCCGCTTTGCGTTTGCCCACGCCATACCAGTCCAGTTTGCGTGTCAGCACCATCACCGTGCCGAGCAGGCCGAACAGCAACAGCGAGCCCATCAGCAGCGCGTAATCCTCGGCACTCAGCAACCCGTACAACAAGCCATACAACGCCGCCAACCCCGCCGAAAAACCCAGGCCGTGGGTGACGCTGCGCAGCACATGGCACACGTAAAAACCAATCAACAACACGCAAGCACTGGCGGATATCAAATACGCCAGCGCAAAACCCAGGTGCTCGGACAACGACAACAACAGCAGGTAGAAGAACGCCAGGGCAACACCCACCAACGCGTATTGAATCGGGTGCACGGCCAGGTTCTTGAGCACTTCGAACAGGAAGAAGCCGGCAAACGTCAGGGCGATAAACAGCAACGCGTATTTAATTGCTCGGTCGCTCTTGAGGTACTGGTCAACCGGGTCGATGAAGTTCACGCCGAAGCTGCGGTTGGTGAAGTCTTCACAGCCCTGCCGGTCCCGGCAGGTTTGCAGGGCTTGTTCGAGGTTGGTGGAAAAAAACGAAGTCTGCCAGTTGGCGGTGAAGCCTTTATCGGTGACGTCTCGTTGAGCCGGGAGGAAGTTGCCGATAAAGCTCGGGTGCGGCCAGTTGGAGGCGAGGGATACCTGGCTGGTCTTGCCCACCGGCACCACTTGCAGCTGTTCAGTGCCTTGCAGGCGCAGGTCGAAAGCAAAGTCCACCTCGGCCGGTTTTTTGCTGTCCTGCTCGGGCAGCGTTACGTGCACGCCTTCCCCTAGCCAGTCCACTTGAGTGCCCGGCGAAAACTCCAGACGCTGGCTGCCCAGCTCCAGCTTCAGCGCGTTTTCGATACCGCGAATATCGCTGATACCCACCGCCAGAAACGCCGGTTCAAAGCGGTAATCGGCAAAGTTCTCGGTGATACCCAACTGCGCAGGCAGCTCAAAACGCCCGCTGATACGGTTGTCGGCATGGAACAGCCGCGCTTGATAAATGCCCCGTGCGCGCAGCTCGGTCTGCACCTTGCCGTCGAGTTCAAAACGCTCCGGCAGGAAATACAGACGACCGCGCTCTTCACGGGTTTGCTCGTAGCGTTTGTTGAGCTTTTCATTGAGTTTCCACTCGCGCACGGTCTTGCGATACGGCACCACCATCACCGGCCCGGTGACGCGCTGGCTGTAGCTGGAGCTGCGGGCGATGTCCATCAATACGCCATCGCGCAGTTGCTGACGGTCGCTGATGATGCCGTTGATCATCAGCAACGGAATCAGCAACAACAGAATCAACAGCGCAATTGCGCCAAGTTTGAAAAGCAGGCTGCGGTTCATGGGGCTCTCCCTGTTTTGATAGGCAGAGCGTGAGCCGCGCATATGGGCGATTTATGTGGGCAATGTGGAGACTGTGTGGAGATGCAGCACCACTTGTACGCCGCCTTGCACGTTGCCGATCTGCAAAGCGCCGCCGTGCAGCTTCATCACTTCTTCGACAAAGTTCAGGCCCAGGCCGGTGCTTTTACGCCCGCTGGCCGGGCGTGGCAGCGAGTAGAAACGTTCGCTCAGGCGTGGCAGGGCGTAGTCGGGAATCGGTGCCGCCTGGTTGAACAGGCTGACGTGTACGTCGTTGTGCTGGGTGTGCGCGTTGAACTTCAACGCGCCGCCGGGCGGCGTGAAGTCCAGCGCGTTTTCCAGCAGATTGCCCAAGGCCTGGCGCAACAGGAAAGGCTCGCCAAACACCTTCACATCCCCAGCAATGGTCTGCTCCACCTGCAAGCCGGCGCCCTCAATACGTGCGCATTGGGCCTTGAGTACGTCATCAACCAGGGCGGCCAACGGCACACTGGTTTGCTCTTCCAAGCCCTGGCGCTGCTCCACTTGCGCCAGGTTCAGCAGGCGTTCGATCAACTGTTGCAGGCGCGCGCTCTCGCTGTCGATATTGCCGACGAAACGCTGCTGCTGCTCGCGGGTCATGTCGCCCTGCAACAGTTCCGCTGCGCCGCGAATCGCCGCCAGCGGGCTTTTCAGTTCGTGGGTCAGGGTGTGCACGTAATGCTCGACGTAGGCCTTGCCCTCCAACTGCGTGCGCATGTGCTCCACGGCGGTGGACAACTGCTTGAGTTCGCCGCCACGGTAATGCGGCAGCTCGGCACGCCGACCTTCGCTCACCGCCTGCGCGTAAGCCGTCAGCCGGTGCAACGCAACGCTCAGCCACCACGACAACAGGGCGCCCAGCAGCAGGCCCATGACCACGAGCCCGGCGCCGTACCACAGCAGGCGGCGCTCGGTGCGGTCGACATAGGGCTGCAACGAACTGTTGGGCTTGGCCACGGTGACCACGCCGATGATTTGCCCGTTATCGCGGATCGGCGCACCAACGTGCATCACCGACGAGGCGGGGTCATCCGGTTCGCTGCGCGTGGAGCGCGCGCCGTACTCGCCGCGCAGGGTCAGGTACACGTCGTTCCACCTGGAATAATCCTGGCCCACCGCTTCGCCCTTGGAGTCGAGCAGCACGATGCCCTTGGCGTCGGTCACGTAGATACGGTGGTTAACCTGGTTTTTCGGCAGGCCCCAAATGGTCGCGCCGGGCTGGCGATTGCCATAGGCCTTGAGCAGTTCGGCCCAATGGCTTTGGCCGAGGGTGTGGTTTTTCACGTCATCGCGCAGAATCTCGGCCAGCAGATTGGCGGTGTCCACCAGGGTTTCTTCGGTGGACTGGCGTACGCCCGGGCGGATTTCCTTCATCACCGTGTTGAGCACGAAGTAGCCGGTCAGGCCGATAAACAGCGCATACACCAGGAAAATCCGCAGCCCCAGGCGCATCAGCTGTGGCTCGGGCTGTAGCTGTAGCCCAGGCCGCGATGGGTCTGGATTGGCTCCGCATCGGCCGCGATACCACGCAGTTTGCTGCGCAGGCTCTTGATGTGGCTGTCGATATTGCGCTCGTAGCCGGCATCCGCCGCCACGCCTACCGCGTCGAGTAATTGCTCGCGGCTGAACACGCGTTCGGGTTGCTCGAGCAGGCTTTGCAGCAACCGGAATTCATGCCGGGTCAGGCTCAATGGCTGCCCGCGATAACTGATTTGCATGCGTTCCAGGTCCACCTGGAACACGGCGGGCGCCACACCTGGGCCGACGCGCTTGAGGATCGCCCGCACCCGCGCCGCCACTTCCCGTGGGCTGAACGGCTTGACCACATAATCGTCGGCGCCGATCTCCAGGCCCACCACACGGTCGATCTCGGCATCCCGGGCACTGAGGAACATCACCGGCACTTCGCTGAAACGGCGCAATTGCTTGCAGGTTTCAAAGCCGGTGATATCCGGCAAGCCGATGTCGAGGATGATCAGGTCGGCCGGTTTCTGGCGCTGATGGGCCAGCGCCTCCTGGCCGAGGCTCAGCCAGGTGGTGGTGAAGCCCTCGCCTTGCAGGGCGAAAACCAACGTGTCGGCTATCGCCGCTTCGTCTTCGACAATCAGGATATGCGGCATGGGTTCAATCAGCAGTCCGGTTTATCAGCGGTATAACGACGGGCCGGGTTTACCGCCGCGCCGAATTCACGCAGGGCCTTGGCGCCGATCAGCAGCGGGTAGTTGAAGCTGCTGCGGTCAGTAAGGTTGACCTCGACGGTGCGCTTGACGTTACCCAGGCACATTTCCAGGTCAATCACCGGGCGCTTGGCCACCGTGGCTTCGTCCTTGTCCTCGTCTTCGTCGGCGCGGCTCTTGATCTTGCTGATGCGCGATACTTTATGTTCGTAGACCTTGTCGCTCGCATCCTTGCCGCCGAGTCGGAAGCGCACCCAGTCGTCGCCGTCACGCTGGAAGGTTTCGATGTTACGGGCCGACAGCGAGGCGGTCAGCGCGCCGGTGTCCATCTTGGCCTTGAAGGTTTCACCGATCTCCGGCAACTGGATGTATTCGTAGCGACCGTAGAGGGTCGGTTCGGCGGCCATGACAGGCAGGGCAGCCATAACGGGAAGAACCAGGGCGAACGCAGCAAGGAGCAATTTCACGAAGTGATTTCCTCGAAAGAAGTAGGCGGATTCTAGACCGCAAAAGTCGGACTAAGTTAGTTCTCAACCATACCGGGCGCAGTGTGAAACATTCGTGCGGCGATTTGCGATTTGGCCTCTCGACTCAGCTTGCTTATCATGGCCCGCCCACGTCGATTCCAAGAGTTACTTATGCGCCGCCTGCTCACCGGCTGTTTCGTCACACTGCTGTTATTGCTCAACACCCTGGTGCTGTTCGGCCCCTTGATGGTGTTTGCCCTGATCAAGTTGGTGGCCCGCGGGCGCTGTCGCGACTACGCGTCATGGGCGGTGATGTGGATCGCCGAGACCTGGGCCGAAATCGACAAGCTTATATTCTCCCGGTGCACGCCCACTCAATGGGACATTCGCGGCGGCGGCGACCTGCGACGCGATACCTCTTACCTGGTGATCAGCAACCATCAGTCGTGGGTCGACATTCCAGCCCTGATCCAGGCGCTTAACCGCCGAACGCCGTTCTTCAAATTCTTCCTGAAAAAAGAGCTGATCTGGGTGCCCTTCCTTGGCCTGGCCTGGTGGGCACTGGATTACCCGTTCATGAAGCGCTACACCAAGGCGTTCCTGGCCAAGCACCCGGAACTGGCGGGCCAGGACCTGAAAATCACCCAACAGGCCTGCGAGCTGTTCAAGCGCCAGTCGGTGACGGTGGTCAATTACCTGGAAGGCACGCGGTTCAGCGAGGCCAAGCGCAAACAGCAGGATTCGCCGTTCTCGCGGTTGCTCAAGCCCAAGGCGGGCGGCGTGGCGTTTGTGCTGGCGGCGCTGGGTGAACAGCTGGACGCGGTACTCGACGTGACCGTGGTCTATCCATCTCAAGAGCAGCAGCAAAAGATTCCGGGGTTCTGGGATTTGATCAGCGGCGCGGTGCCGAAAGTGATCATTGATATCCGCACCCATGCGCTGGACCCGGCGTTGTGGCAAGGGGACTACGAGAACGATCCGGCGTTTCGCCAGACCGTCCAGAACTGGGTGAACCAGCTCTGGAGGGAAAAAGACCGGAGAATTGAGACGTTACTCAAATAAAGCCGTCTTATCGAATCAAATTGAGTTCTAACTAACGGGGAACACATTCTCCCCAAATGTTGAGTACAGGGTCATGAGACCCTTGGGGTTCTTGTGCCTTCGAGGTATTGGCCATTCCATTCTGGGCATTAGAGTGCCGCTGGTGCCCCATCAAACCTGTACCTAGGGGCTCCCGCGGGATGGCAGGGGGGTTGATCCAATACGAGACGCCAACTGGCAAATGTGAAGTTTTCATCGTGTCACCACTTAAATTCCAATTAATGAAACCTTCCAAGCCCGTGATTAGCGAAGCTTGAAAGGTCTCAATCTGTGGCGCATCCGTTACGGCGGTTCCCTACAATTCAATACGCCTCATTACGTATGCTTTTTCATCTTTAGCATCAATAAAGTCATCGCCCCGTGTATGAAATACACATTCAAACGTATTTAGCTGCCAGTGCCCCAGGCCGAGGCCAGCTTGCCCAGCACCGACTGGTTGGCGCCCTGGCCACCCAGGTATTGCAGGATCACCGGCGCAAACTTGCCGATCATGCTGTTATCCATGCCCAGCGCGCTGAACGCGGTGTTCAGGTCGCTGGTGTCCTTCACGTTACCCAGCACGCCGTCCAGGCCGCTGGTTTTGCTGCCGCCACTCTGGCCGAGCATCCCGCTCAAGGCGCCGAGGCTGCCCAGCGAGTTGCTCCCCGACAGTTGATCCAGGCCCGGCACGCTCTTGCCCAGTTGCGAATAGTCGGTGCCGCTCAGCTTGTTTTTGGCCAGGCCCAGCATGGCGCCAGTGCCGCCAACGGCTTGTTCCGGGGTAACGTTCAGTTGCGAGGTCAGGGCCTGCAACAGGCCAGCGGTCTGGGAGCTCGGCGCTGCGGCAGCCGCCTTATTGTTGCCCTGGGCACCGGATACGGCATTGGCCACGTCACCGAGGCTGAAACCTGCGGCAAACACCGGGCTGGCGGCCACGGTCATCAGGCAGGACAGGGCAAAACCGCGTGAAATCTTCATCAAGACAACCTCTGAATGTAGGAGCTAAAAGCAGGCGTTTGACTGACACTCCCGAAGGAATGTTCCCACTTACAGATTAGTTCAGAAAAAGCCGCATCCAAATGTCCCTGCTCCGCGTATATCCATCATGCACCGCCCGGAGTTGGATGGAATGAATGCTCAAGCTGGACTACCCTCTGCCTACCGTGCGCAGTCCCGTCGCCTTCGTCCGAGAGCCTGGAGAAGCCCTATTTCGATCAATGATGCTGACCCGTTGCGGCCGTTGCTGGCCCAATGCGCCCTGGGCAACCGCCAGGCGTTCGAAACCCTCTACCGCAGCGTCTCGCCACGGCTGCACGGTGTGGCGTTGCGGTTCATGGGGCGCTCGGACCTGGCCGAAGAGGTGTTGCAGGAAGCTTTCGTGCGCATCTGGTACAACGCTTCGCGCTACGAGGCGCACCTGGCGGCGCCGATGACCTGGATGGTCAATATCACCCGCAACCTGGCGATCGACCAATTGCGCAAACACCGCGAACAACCCTTGGCCGACGGCCAGCAGGACGCCATGCTCGACGATAGCCCCAGCGCCCACGAGCAACTCGACAGCGAACGCGAAGCCAGCGCACTGAACCGTTGCCTGGACACCCTCGACGGCATGCAGCGTCAATCAATTACCGTGGCTTACTTTCAGGGCCTGTCGTGCTCGGAGTTGGCCGACCACTTGGCCGCGCCCCTGGGCTCGGTCAAATCCTGGATTCGCCGCGGCATGGAGCGCCTGCGCAGGTGCCTTGAATCATGAACTACCAAACCACTGCCCTGCGCCGCGCCCTGGCTGCCGATTACGCTATCGGCCTAATGCCTGCTACCGCCCGTCGGCGCTTCGACGCCCTGTTATTGGAAGACGCCGCGCTGCGCGTCGAACTGGGCCATTGGCAGGATGCACTTGCCAGCCTGACCGGCTCTTTGCCTGAGCGGCCGGTGCCGGACCATGTGTGGGCAGGCATCAAGGCGCGGATCGAGCCGCAAGTGCTGCACGTGCCGGCGAAGAAACCGTTCTGGATGAACTTTCGCCTGCTGGCGGCTGCATGCGCGGTCGTCGTCTCCGTGTTGGTCGGCGTGCTTTATCAGCGTGATATCGGCGCCGAGTACAACGCCACGCTGGTCGCGGCTAACCAGCAACCGGCGTTGCAGATCCAGGCGTTTGGCGATCACCTGCAAGTAGAGCCACTGTCGCTGGCGGCGGTAGAGCCAACGCGAGCGCTGGAGTTGTGGGCCATTGCACCCGGCGGCAAACCGATCTCTCTGGGGCTGGTGCCTACCTCGGGTAAAGGCCGAATCCAGTTGAGCCAGGCACAACAAGCGTTGTTGAGCGCACCGCTGACCCTCGCCGTCAGCCTGGAACCACAAGGCGGCTCGCCCACCGGCCAGCCAACCGGACCAGTGCTGTACCAAGGCGCACTGGCCTCCCGCTGACCCCTCTCAACACCTGTGGGAGCGGGCTTGCTCGCGAAGGCGGTGTATCAGTTGATGAATGAGTTGACTGACCCACCGCCTTCGCAGGCAAGCCAGCTCCCACATTTTGATCTTCATCGGCCAGGCGATTTGCTCCAGGCGTTT
>NZ_JBJGXV010000022.1:0-112506 GCF_045447295.1 Pseudomonas sp. O39 | reverse complement strand
TTGGCCCAGTGCGGCTAACCCGGCGTCCTGCCGGGTTGCCCACGGATTCAAGCCTGCGTTCGGCCATCGTGGTTAACGGGGCCTGTCAGATCAAGATCAACAGCAGATCAACAGCAGAGCACGGCGGCCTGGTAGCCGACCTGAGTGGTTGAAGCAAAAGCATGGCAACAGCACAGCAACACCACTTTTACCGGATGAAATGAGTTCCAAATGTGGGAGCGGCGGTGCGACGATTCGACTTGCTCGCGAATGCGGTGTGTCAGTCAACTTATTTGTAACTGACACACCGCTTTCGCGAGCAAGCCCGCTCCCACATTTGATTGGGTTCAGCTTCCAATATCAGGTCGGCTACCAGGCTACCAGGCTGCCGTGCTCTGCTTTTGATTTTGATCTGCTGTTGATTTTGATCTTAGGCGCCCCGTTAACCACGCTGGCCGAACGCAGGTATTACGGCGCGGCTAAACCGGCAGGACGCCGGTTTAGCCGCGACGGGGCAGGAACGGCCCGTCGCGGCGGCCCGCTTCGTGATGCCGCAGGTGAGGTGCCGAGTGGTGGACTTGGGGCTTTTCCAAAGTGACCCGCCGTAAGGGCGGAACCCATGTCAGCCGTGACCCAAACAACGGATATGTACTCAGCGCCCCCCGACAACCACAGCACTCAACCCGTAAAAAAAGATGTGTAGATACCTATGCTGCGATGCGGGCGACTCGATCGCACCTTTTCAGTTGCCCATAAAAAAGCCCCGAACCAGTCGGGGCTTTTTTACATGATCAACCTGCGGGGCTTACTTGCCCTGCCAGCGTTTCAGTACCAGGGTGGCGTTGGTGCCACCGAAGCCGAAGCTGTTGCTCATCACGGTGTCGATTTTGACGTTTTCAACGGTCTTGGTCAGGATCGGCATATCGGCAACGACCGGGTCGATCTCTTCGATGTTGGCCGAACCGGCCATGAAGTTGCCTTCCATCATCAGCAGGCAGTAGATCGCTTCGTGAACGCCGGCGGCGCCCAGGGAGTGACCGGACAGGCTCTTGGTAGAGCTGATGGCCGGAGCCTTGTCGCCGAATACCGCACGCACACCTTCCATTTCCTTGGCGTCGCCGACCGGAGTCGACGTGCCGTGGGTGTTCAGGTAGTCGATTGGGGTGTCAACGGTGGACATGGCCATCTGCATGCAACGGATGGCGCCTTCACCGCTTGGCGCAACCATGTCGTAGCCGTCGGAAGTGGCGCCGTAGCCGACGATTTCCGCGTAGATCTTTGCACCACGGGCCAGGGCGTGTTCCAGCTCCTCGACCACGACCATGCCGCCACCGCCGGCGATGACGAAACCGTCACGCTTGGCGTCGTAGGCGCGGGAGGCCTTTTCCGGGGTTTCGTTGTACTGGGTGGACAGGGCGCCCATGGCATCGAACAGGAACGACTGGCTCCAATGCTCTTCTTCACCGCCACCGGCGAACACGATGTCTTGTTTGCCCAGTTGGATCTGCTCAACCGCAGTACCGATGCAGTGAGCACTGGTGGCGCAGGCGGAGGAGATCGAGTAGTTCACACCCTTGATCTGGAACGGCGTGGCCAGGCAGGCCGAAACAGTGCTGCCCATGGTCCGCGTTACACGGTACGGGCCAACGCGTTTCACGCCTTTTTCGCGCAGGATGTCCAGCGCTTCCATCTGGTTCAGGGTGGATGCGCCGCCGGAGCCGGCGATCAGGCCGGTGCGTACGTTCGATACCTGGTCTTCGCTCAGGCCGGAATCGGCAATGGCGTCTTTCATGGCCAGGTAAGCGTAAGCGGCAGCGTGGCCGACGAAGCGATAGATCTTGCGATCGATCAGTTCTTCGAGGGGCAGGTCGATGGAGCCGGAAACCTGGCTACGCAGACCCATTTCGGCATATTCCGGGTTAAAGCGGATGCCAGGGCGACTTGCACGCAGGTTAGCGGTGACGGTCTCTTTGTCATTGCCCAGGCAAGAAACGATGCCCAGACCAGTGATAACGACGCGGCGCATGCGGATAACCCTTAAAAGTTGTCAGTGGAAGTGAATACGCCGACCCGAAGGCCTTCGGCAGTATAGATCTCGCGACCGTCGACAGTCACCGAACCGTCGGCGATGGCCAGGTTCAGCTTGCCCTTGAGGACGCGCTTGATGTGAATGTTGTAAGTGACTTTCTTGGCAGTCGGCAAGACTTGGCCAAAGAACTTCACTTCGCCCGAACCCAGGGCACGACCGCGGCCCGGCAGGCCTTGCCAGCCCAGGTAGAAGCCAACCAGTTGCCACATGGCGTCGAGGCCCAGGCAGCCCGGCATGACAGGGTCACCTTCGAAATGGCAGGCGAAGAACCACAGGTCAGGGGTGATATCCAGCTCGGCGACCAATTCACCTTTGCCGTACTTGCCACCTTCTTCGCTGATATGGGTGATGCGATCCACCATCAGCATGTTCGGGGCGGGCAGTTGCGCGTTACCTGGGCCGAACAGCTCACCGCGACTGCAGCGCAGCAGGTCTTCCCGAGTAAAGGCGTTTTGTTTGGTCATGCGAGCTCCTCAATAATCCCATGCGGCAGGGTAGGGCAAATCTTCCCGAACCGAATGAAGCGTTCATGCCTCATATCGGCAGCCTACACATAGACTATTGCGTTGTAGTGAAAGTCACAGCGTCAAGGCACTCAATGTACACTTGTTCACTGAAATTTTAAACCGAGCCTGTTTATCGGCCCGTTTGGGTGCCTAAGACTGCCGCACTTTCGTCTTTCACGCCAGTCGCAGTTGGTTGATGGCGCGGCGCTATTGCACCCAGCGCTGCAGGATTTGCTGCAAATCCGTGCGTTTGAACGGCTTAGCCAGGTAATCGTTCATTCCCGCTGCCAGGCAAGCTTCGCGATCACCCTGCAAAGCGTTGGCCGTCAGGGCAATGATCGGCAGGTCGGCGCAGCCTGGCAGCTGGCGAATCTGCCTCGTGGCTTCGTAGCCGTCGATCAATGGCAAGCGGCAGTCCATCAGGATTGCCGTAAATATCAGGCTCTCGGCGCTTCGGATTGCCTCGGCGCCATCGGTGGCCAGGCTCACTTCAAACCCCAGGCTGCGCAGCATGGCTTCGACCACGGTGCGATTGACTGGGTTGTCTTCCACCAGCAACACATGGCGACCGTCGCCTGCGCCGGTTTTGCCTTCGCGGTCCTGCGCGATCGCAGGCAGGCTGTGCTGGTCGATGGCCAGTGGAATTTCCAGGGTAAACACCGAGCCGCGGCCCTCTTCGCTTTGGGCGCGCAGTGTGCCGCCCATGCGTTCAGCCAGCGTACGGGCAATGGGCAGGCCCAGGCCGGTGCCGCCGTAACGTCTTGAAATGGAGCTGTCGGCCTGCTGGAACGCGTCGAACATCAACTCCAGGCGTTCAGCGGAAATCCCGATGCCGGTGTCGCGCACGGTGCAGGTGAACCACACCAGTTCATGGTCGAGGGTTTGCCAATGGGGTTCGACGGTCACGGTGCCGTGTTCAGTGAACTTGAGCGCGTTGCCGATCAGGTTCACCAGGATCTGCCGGATACGCGTCGGGTCGCCCTGCACCCGCAGTGAGTCCATGCCCGGCGGAATCGGCAACTCCAGTGTTAACCCGCGCTGCTGGGCGCTGTGCTGGAAGGCCTGCGCGCAACTGCTGATCAAGTCTGCGAGGTTGAACGGGATATTTTCCAGCTCGAGTGCGGCGCGTTCGATGCGCGAGAAGTCGAGGATGTCGTTAATCACCTTGAGCAAATGCTCCGTGGACTCTGACGCCAGTGCGGCGTACTCGGTCTGCTCCTCGGTCATCTCGGTGGTTTCCAGCAACTGCAACATACCCAGCACGCCGTTCATGGGCGTGCGCAGCTCGTGGCTCATCATCGCCAGGAAGTCCGACTTGGCATTGTTCGCCCGCTCGGCCTCTTCGCGGGTCTGGATCAGTTGGGCCATGGCCTGATGCTGCTCGCGGCTGGCCTGGTTGAGGCCTTCGGCGAGGTTGTTGATATGACGCGACAAGTCGCCCAGCTCCGAGTCATCGACGATCGGCAGCGGCGTCTTGTAGTCGCCTTGCTGGATGGCCTTCACCGCATGGCCCATGGCGCTGATCGGCTGCGACAGGCTGGCGGCGAGGCGCCGTGCCAGCAGGAAGGTGAAGAGCAGGGCAAACAGGGCGAGGATGCCGGCCTTGAACAGAATTTCCTGTTGGCGCTGGCTGAACGCATCGTTGGACATGCCGACGATCACCCGGCCCAGGTAATCCGGGCGCCGCGTCCTGGGCTCAATAAGGTTGTCCTGGAAAAAATCATTGCCCAGCTGGATGTGTTGCAGGCGGATGGGCGCCTGGAACACTTTCACCGACAGCGAACGGTCGTGTGTTTCCGACGGCTGTTCGACATACACCAGAATGTTTTCGCTGCTGTCCTGAATCTCCAGGAAGCGCACATGAGGCGTGGCCAGGGTTGCCCGCAGCAGGCTTTCAAGCACGTCGTTGTTGCCGGAAATAACCCCGTACTCGGTGGCCGGGGCCAATTGGTTGGCGATCAGTTGGCCGGTATGGTCGAGTTCCTGGCGCAGGTCCTGGATACGTACGAACGTAAAGAAGCTGATCAACAGCAAGGTCAGCAACAGCGCCGGGCCCAGCGTGATGAGCTGGGTGCGGGTGTTGATGTCCCAACGACGACGCAAGGTCATGGACGTTTTTCTCCTTCGGCCAATCGGGCGGCGACGGCGGCTTCGTCAACCTGTTCGATCCCCAGTGAGCGCGCGACTTGCGAGTTGCCCACGACTTTGAAGTGTTCCGGGTACAAGGTGCGCGGCCAACTGGCCGGCGAGTGGTCCAGCAGCCGGTCGAGCACATCGAGCCAGTCGGCCTGGTCGCTGTAGGTGCTGGCCAGGCTGCCCGCCTTGACGAACCCGGCGTTGGGGCCCACCAGGGGCAGTTGCTGGGAGTAGCTGCTGAGCAACAGGTTCTTCACGGTTTTCGGGTTGTACAGCCGTGGGTCGTCGAGGCCGAGCAGCACATCGCTGTTCTTGAGCAGGTTTTGCAGCGGGCGGCTGTCACTGATGTTGTCCCAGAGCTGCGGCACGATCTCCAGCCCCATGGGCGCGGCGTATTGGGCCAATTCGCGCAGCAGGAATTCACTGTCGGCGCCGTAGAGCACGCCGATGCGTCGAGCCTGGGGCAGGATGTTGGCAATCAGGTTCAACTGGCGTGCCAGTGGCGGGTCGCTCCACAGCAGGCTGATTTTCGCCGGCTGAGCGGTGCCCAGGCGTTGGCGAGCTTGTAGGCGGCTGATGCGCAACACCAGGGTCGGCGGACCCTGAGTGTCCTGCAGGCGCCAGTCGAGACCGGGCAGGTCCAGCAGGATCAGGCGGGTGCTGGCAGGCAACTGGCTCGGGGCGGGCAGGTCTTTGAGCGGGGTAAAGGTCACATGGTCTTCGGGGCGCTGCCGGGCGAGGGCCTGGGTAAAGGCTTGTACGCCGGCACCGTCTTCGGCGGCGGTCAGCAGGATGTCCGCGCTCCACGCCGGCGCAGCCATCAGCAGGCATGCCAGCAGCACACCACGCCGCCAGAGCCTGGATAAGAAATGGAGGGTCATCCGTGACTGATCGCCCATGTCAGAACTCTAACTCCGCGCTGAAGTAGAGGACGTGGCGACTGTCGTAATTGTTGTCGGCCCAGGTGGTGGGCTGGTTATCGAGGCGTTGTTGCAACATGCCGGCCAGCTCCACATTGGCTTTGCCCAAGGCAATGCGCTTGGCCACCCGCAGGTCGACCCGTTCGAAGCGATATTGGTTGAGTGCATCGTCGCCATAGTAGAACAGCGCACTGGACCAGCCGTGGCCCCATTCGCGCAACCAACCGGCCGAGCCACTGTTGCGGGCAGTTTGTGCCTTGTCCAGCGGGTTGCTGGAGGTGGCATCGACGTAAGCATAGGTGAGCCGCAGACGGTCGGCGCTGCTCATGCGCCAGTCAAATTGCGACTCGGCACCGGTAAACCGCGCGCTGTTGGCGTTGCTGGCAATGTACTGGTTATTGCGCAGCGGCGAACTGATCATGTCGGTGATTTCGTCATAGAACAGTTTCACGTCGACATTGAGCCCGAGGTCGGCAAAGAAACCGTTGTAGCCCAGCTCTCGCGAGCGCATCAACTCTTTATCGAGGTTGCCCGGGCCTCGCGTTACCACAAAATATTGCCCGGAATTCTGCCCGTAGGCCGGGGAACTCAGATTGGTGACGCGGTAGCTCCAGTTGACGTTGTTCTCGAACATGTCCGGCGAGCGAATTGCCTCGGAGTACACCGCCCGCAGGCCGTGGCGCGGGTTGATCAGATAATTGACCGCCACCCGTGGCGTCAGCGAGTTGCCACTTAAGTAGGTGTCTTCATACATGGCGCCGCCTTGCAGCAGCCAGTGTTCGCTGGCGCGCCATTCCAGGTGGCCGAACAAGCGCCAGGTGGTGTCGTCCAGGGTGCCGTTGAAGTAAGTGTCGGAATCGGCGCGGTCGTAGCGGTAGTTCATGCCGCTGACCAGGCGCAGGCTGTCGGACAGGCTCAGGGTGTCCTGAATCTCCAGGTCGTAGCGGCTTTCGCGAGTGCTTTGGTCGATGTCGCCGCAGACCGGGTTTTTGCCGTCGTTGCCCCATTGTTTTAGCACTTCATCGGCCAGCGCCTGCTCGGCGCTGCTGCCAGGTGGCGGGCTGCCTGGTGTGTAGCGGTCCATATGACGGGCCAGTTGTTCGGCATAGTTGGGGTTCAACTGCCATAGCCGGGTCAATTCCGGGCTGAACGACACCTTGGCGTCACAGGCCTTCCAGACTTGCTGACGGTCCCATTGCTGGGCCGAGCCCTGAATGTACAAACTGTGCTCGGGGTTGAACTCAACGTTCCAGCGCATTGACCCGGCATAGTCCTTGGCGACGACATCGGAATTAGTACCACCTTCGGTAATCCCGGCGAATACCGGGGCGTAGGTATAGGGGCGCTGATTGGTCCCTTCCTTGGCGTCAAATTGCCAGTCGATGCTCTGCTGCGCGTTCAGTGTCTGGCTGACGGCGAGGCTGAAACGGTTGAGGCGCCGACCGTCACGGCGGTCAGCACCGACCGCGTCGCTGTCAAAACCATCGTCCTGTTGCCCCGACATCGAAAGGCGCAAGTCGCCGGTTTCCCAACCAACGCCCTGGCTGGCGTAGAAGTCGTTGATCCCGCGCTCGCCACGGATGACTTTGACCCGCGAGCCGTGGCTGTTGGCCGGTGAGCGCGTGAGGATGTTGACCACCGCCATGAGTGCATTAGCGCCGTAACTGACGGTGTTGGGGCCACGGAATACCTCGATGCGCTCGATATCCTCCATGGCGACCGGAATATCGCTCCAGTCCACCGTCGCCAGGCCCGCGCGATACACCGAACGCCCGTCGATCAACACTTGCATGCGCCGTGCATCGCTGGCGCTGGTGCCGTGGTAGTTCACTGCCGCCTGATTGCCGGTGGTGTAGCCGACCATCATCCCCGGCACCAGCCGCAGCAGCTCGGCGATGTCCCGTGCGCCGCTGGCCTTGATCAGCTCGCTGTCGATCACTGTCATGCTGCCGGGCACGGCCGCCGCCGATTGCTTGAGGCGTGTGGCCGTCAGCACCTGCGGCAGCGGCTGGCTGTCGAGGAACAGGTCATCAGCCAGCGCCGTTGCACTGCACGACAGTGTCAACGGCAACATCCACAACAGAGATGAGCGAGGAGGAGGGCCCAGATACACGGCACGGCCTTGATAATTACGAATAGCCGCCCATGTTAACTGAGGTGGGGCCATTTGCCAGTCGTGGACCTTGCAATTACTTCACACAAGTGTGGCATTTTCCGACATGCGCTTGAATTGACGCGGGGGCTGGCCGCCAGCAAGTCGCCCCGTATAATGCGGCCATCGCCACTGGTATGGATTAACGGATTGCATATGACTGAACAGCGCCCAATTGCGGTCCTGGGAGGCGGAAGTTTTGGTACCGCCGTGGCTAATCTGCTGGCTGAAAACGGCCATGCGGTGCGCCAGTGGATGCGCGATCCCGAGCAGGCCGAGGCCATCCGCGTCCATCGGGAAAACCCCCGTTACCTTAAAGGCATCAAGATTCATCCGGCGGTCGAGCCGGTCACGGACCTGTTGGCAACGCTCACTGACTGCGACCTGTGCTTCGTCGCGCTGCCGTCCAGCGCTTTGCGCTCGGTGCTGGCGCCCCACGCCGAGCGCCTGGCGGGCAAGCTGCTGGTCAGCCTGACCAAGGGCATCGAGGCGCACACGTTCAAGCTGATGAGCGAAATCCTTGCCGAGATCGCTCCCCAGGCGCGCATTGGCGTGCTGTCCGGGCCGAACCTGGCACGGGAAGTCGCCGAGCACGCACTGACGGCCACCGTGGTCGCCAGTGAAGACGAAGCGCTGTGCGAGCGCGTCCAGGCCGTGCTGCATGGCCGCACGTTCCGCGTGTATGCCAGCAGCGATCGTTTTGGCGTGGAGTTGGGCGGAGCACTGAAAAACGTCTACGCGATCATTGCCGGCATGGCGGTGGCCTTGGGCATGGGTGAAAACACCAAGAGCATGCTGATCACCCGCGCCTTGGCCGAAATGACCCGCTTTGCAGTCAATCAGGGCGCCAACCCGATGACGTTCCTGGGGCTGGCGGGCGTGGGCGACTTGATCGTGACCTGCTCGTCGCCGAAAAGCCGCAACTACCAGGTCGGTTTCGCGCTGGGCCAGGGCCTTAGCCTGGAAGACGCGGTCACTCGCCTGGGTGAGGTCGCCGAGGGCGTCAACACGCTTAAAGTGTTGAAGGCCAAGGCTCAGGAAGTCGGCGTGTACATGCCGCTGGTCGCCGGGCTGCACGCGATCCTGTTTGAAGGGCGCACCTTGAATCAGGTCATCGAGTTGCTGATGCGCGCTGAACCGAAAACCGATGTCGACTTCATTTCCACCAGTGGTTTCAACTGAGGAACGCGCCATGAACGATCCGAAAGCAGCCCCCCAATACGAGTCCATCCTCCTGCGTATCCTGTGGATGCTGGTCTTTGCGCTGGTGTGGCAAGTGGCGCAGTTCCTGCTCGGTGCGCTGGTGGTGGTGCAGTTGGTCTATCGCCTGATCTACGGCGCGCCGAACCTGGGCCTGATGAACTTTGGCGACAGTCTCAGCCAGTTCCTGGCGCAGATTGGCCGTTTTGGCAGCTTCCATACTGAGCAAAAACCCTGGCCGTTCGCCGACTGGCCGACCCCGCGCGCACCGGAGGGCGAAGCCGCCCACAGCGTACCGCCGGCGCCGCACCCGGTGCGTGATGAAGAGCCAAAGCTGTGAAGCTGTGGATTTTGCGTCACGGTGAAGCCGAAGGGCACGCGCGCACCGACGCCGAGCGCAACCTCACCGAGCATGGCCGTGGCGAAGTGTTGCGCAGTGCTGCGCACCTGATCGGCCAGCCGATCAGTGCCATCATCGCCAGCCCGTATGTACGCGCCCAGCAGACTGCCCATCTGGTGCGTGACGCGTTGGGCTTCGAGCCGCAAATCCGCACGGTGCTGTGGCTGACGCCGGAGAGCAACCCGCTGCAGGTGCTGGACAAGCTCGACACTGATGACAACGTGCTGCTGGTCAGTCACCAGCCATTGGTAGGCAGCCTGATCAGCTTTTTGCAGCATGGCCATCTGCGTCAGCCACAACCGATGCACACCGCCAGCCTGGCGGAGTTGGAGGGGGATTTTCCGCTGGCAGGGCTGATGAGCCTGGTGGGTGTGAAGAACCCGTAGGAAAAGTCATCGCTGTTTTGTGTGCTATATAGTCAACCAAGCAAGTGCTTGGTTGGCTATCATCGGATCACAAAGGAGCGCGTCCCATGCCTGTCGCTTTTCGTTTGCCGTTGCAGGTCTTCTACGAACGTGAAGCGCGGCACCCGCGCAAGCCCTTTCTCGTACAGCCCATCGGCGGCGGGGCGGTGCAGACCCTCACCTGGGGCGAGGTCGGTCACCAGGCCCGTTGCGCTGCGCAGTGGCTGCGTGCCCGGGAGTTGCCCCAGGGCTCGCACATTGCCCTGATCTCGAAAAACTGCGCGCACTGGATCATCGCCGACCTGGCAATCTGGATGGCCGGGCATGTCTCCGTGCCGTTGTACCCCAACCTCACTGCCGACTCGGTCGCCCATGTGTTGACGCATTCCGAGGCGGCACTGGCGTTGATCGGCAAGTTGGACGACTGGCCGGCGATGGTCGCCGGTATCCCGGCCGGTCTGCCGACGATCAGCCTGCCACTGTGCCCGGCCGGTGACTTTGATTTCAGCTGGTCAGACCTGCAAGCCTGTTCACCGATCCAGGACAACCCCACGCCCGCTGCCTCAAGCCTGGCCACCATCGTCTACACCTCCGGCACCACCGGCTTGCCCAAAGGCGTGATGCAGACCTTCGGCGCCCTGGGTTTTGCCGCCACGCAAGGCACTCAATTATTTGGGTTGGGGGAGGGCGATCGGCTGCTGTCCTACCTGCCGTTGTGCCATGTGGCGGAGCGGATGTTTGTCGAACTGGCCTCGATCTACACCGGGCAAACGGTGTTTTTCGCGGAGAGCCTGGATACTTTTCTTACAGACTTGCGCCGGGCACGGCCGACGGCGCTGTTTGGTGTGCCGCGCATCTGGACCAAATTTCAGATGGGCGTCTACAGCAAGATCCCGCAACAGCGCCTCGACACCCTGTTGCGCCTGCCGTTTATCGGCAAACGCGTCGGCCATAAAGTCCTGGCGGGTTTGGGCCTGGATGCGCTGCGCATTGCGTTGTCCGGTGCGGCGCCTGTTCCCGAGGGCTTGCTGCGTTGGTATCAGCGCCTGGGGCTAGACGTGTTGGAGGTGTATGGCATGACCGAAAGTTGCGGCTATTCGCACGTGTGTCGCCCCGGCCAGCAGACACTCGGCTGGATCGGCCGGCCGTGCCCCGGCGTTGAAGTGCGCATCGACGCGTCAGGAGAAGTGCAAGTGCGCAGCGGCGCGACCATGCTCGGCTACTTCAAGGACCCGCAGAAAACCGCTGAGACCCTGACCGATGACGGCTTCCTGCGCACCGGCGACAAGGGCGAGCAGGACACCGATGGCCGCTTGCGCCTGACCGGGCGACTCAAGGAAATCTTCAAGACCAGCAAGGGCAAATACGTCGCCCCTGCGCCGATCGAAAACCGCCTGGCCGAACACGCGCGGATCGAACAGGTGTGCGTGGTCGGAGATGGCCTGACCGCGCCGATGGGCTTGTGCGTGCTGTCGGCTGCGGGCCAGGACCGACAAGCACTGCACAGTAGCCTCGAGCGCTGGCTGGAACACGTCAACCTGAGCCTGGACAAACACGAACGTCTGCGCCAACTGGTGGTGGTGAAAGACAGTTGGGCGGTGGAAAACGGCTTTCTGACGCCGACCCTGAAGATCAAACGCACGGTGATCGAATCGACCTACGGCGCACAGTTCCAGGCCTGGAGCGAGCGCACCGAATCTATTCTGTGGCAGGATTAGGCACGTAATAAAACCAATAAGGACAATTGCATGAGCCTGTGGCGCACCCAACCCGATATCGAGCAACTCAACGCCATCCAGAAAAACACCATCGGTGAATTGCTGGATATTCGTTTCGAACGTTTCGACGACGAGTCACTGACCGCCAGCATGGTGGTCGACCATCGCACTCATCAGCCTTACGGCCTGTTGCACGGCGGTGCTTCGGTGGTGTTGGCGGAAAGCGTCGGCTCCATGGCGGCTTATCTGTGTATTGATGCCAGCAAGTTCTATTGCGTGGGCCTTGAGGTCAATGCCAACCACCTGCGGGGTGTGCGCAGCGGTCGGGTGACGGCAGTGGCGCGGGCGATTCATATCGGTCGTACCACCCAAGTCTGGGATATTCGCCTGAGCAGCGACGATGGCAAGGCCAGCTGTGTATCGCGCCTGACCATGGCCGTGGTGCCTTTGGGCGAGAACCCGCCAGCACGATAGGCGTGGCGTGAGTGTCATCATTCCTGGCGGTTACAGTCATTGCTGTAAAGGCCAGGCATGGTGACAATCAACTCTTGTTTTTGTTGATGGATTTTGTATGTCGCAGCACGTGTTTTTTGCCCACGCCAATGGCTTCCCTTCGGCCACTTACGGCAAGTTGTTTGCCGCCCTGGCCCCGGAATATGCAGTGGCTCACCTGCCGCAGCACGGCCACGACCCCAGGTTTCCGGTGGACGACAACTGGCAGAACCTGGTGGATGAGTTGATCCACCACCTGGAGCTGCAGCCGGAGCCGGTGTGGGGCGTGGGCCACTCCCTGGGCGGCGTGTTGCATTTGCACGCGGCCATGCGCTGCCCACAGCTGTATCGCGGTGTGGTGATGCTGGATTCGCCGGTGCTGACCCGCGCCGACCGCTGGGTAATCCGCGCCGCCAAGCGCTTTGGTTTTATCGACCGCCTGACCCCTGCCGGGCGCACCTTGGGCCGGCGTGAAGAGTTCACCGATCTCGACGCCGCGCGCAGTTACTTCGCCGGCAAGACCCTGTTTCGCGGCTTCGACCCGGAATGCTTTGACGCCTACCTGCAACATGGCCTGCAACAAGTGGGCGATCGCCTGCGCCTGCGCTTTGACCCCGCCACCGAAATCAGCATCTACCGCGGCGTGCCCCACACCAGTCCCGGCCAGGTTCGCCAATTGAAGGTGCCGCTGGCGGTGGTGCGCGGGCGCCAGAGCCGGGTGGTGATGCGGCACCATGCCAGCGGCGTCGACCGCCTGCCCATGGGCGAAATGCTCACCATGCCCGGTGGCCATATGTTCCCCCTTGAACGCCCTCAGGACACTGCGACCTTGATCAAGAACCTGTTCTCCCGTTGGCAAGCCCGCGAGCGCAGTTGCGCATGAGTGCGCCGGTCGAGGAAGTGCGCCTGAGCCTGCCGCACATCGAGTTGGCAGCGCACCTGTTTGGTCCCGAAGACGGCTTGCCGGTGATCGCCCTGCATGGCTGGCTGGACAACGCCAACAGCTTTGCGCGGCTGGCGCCGAAGCTGCAGGGCTTGCGCATCGTCGCGTTGGACATGGCCGGCCATGGGCACTCGGCGCATCGTCCTGTCGGGGCGGGTTATGCCTTGTGGGATTATGTCTTTGACGTGCTGCAAGTCGCCGAACAACTGGGCTGGAAACGTTTTGCATTACTTGGCCACTCCCTCGGCGCTATCGTGTCGTTGGTGTTGGCGGGCGCTTTGCCGGAGCGTGTGACGCACCTGGGTTTGATCGACGGTGTAATCCCGCCGACCGCCGCTGGCGAGAACGCGGCGGAGCGGCTGGGCATGGCGCTGCAGGCGCAATTGAGCCTGCAGAACAAGCGCAAGCCGGTTTACAGCACCCTTGATCGGGCGGTTGAAGCACGGATGAAAGGCGTTGTGGCAGTCAGCCGTGAAGCCGCCGAACTGCTGGCCCAGCGCGGTTTGATGCCGGTGCCGGGCGGTTATACCTGGCGTACTGACAGCCGTCTGACCCTGGCCTCGCCGATGCGCCTGACCGATGAACAGGCGATGGCTTTCGTGCGGCGTGTGGCGTGTCCTACGCAGTTGGTGGTCGCCGCTGATGGCATGCTGGCGAAACATCCCGAATTGCTTTCTCAGCTACCCTTTACGGTGAACACGCTGCCGGGAGGCCATCATTTACACCTTAATGATGAGCCTGGCGCGATCCTTGTTGCAGACTGTTTCAATCGGTTCTTCTCCACGCCTTGACTTGGCGGGGTCAACTGCCGAGGCTGGGCGGATTGAAAGGGAGTCAACCATGAACGATGTGAACACCGCTCTTAAAACAGCAGCAACCTCCGATGGCCAGGGCTTATTGATCCGATGAGCCTGCGTAAAGGATGTATCCGTGCCTTCGGGCTGTGCTGTTTCAGCCCCTTGGTGTTCGCCGCCGACGTGCCGGGTAGCCAGGATTTACCGGCCGTGTCCCGCCAGGTCGATGCGCAAATCGTCGATTACCGCCCCGCAGAAGAAAAGGAACGCATCTACCCCATGGGTGCGATCCGCAAGATCAGCGGCCAGCTGCGCTATGAAGGCCAGGCCACGGCGCGCGGTCAAGCCACTGCCATCACCTATGAACTGCCCGCCGAGCACACGTCCAGCGCCGCGTTTACCGAGACGCGCGAAGCGTTGCAGGCCAAGGGCGCGCAGCTGTTGTTCTGGTGCCAGGCCCGCGATTGCGGCGAAAGCAGCCTGTGGGCCAATGAAGTATTCGGCAACGCCAAGCTGGTCGGCGCCGATGGCCAGCAGGAATACCTGCTGTTGCGCCTGGCCGCACCGCAGGACAACTCCCTGGTGGCGTTGTACGGCATCACCCGCGGCAACCGTCGCGCTTATCTGCATGTGGAGCAACTCGATGCCAGCGCGCCGCTGGGGGACTTGCTGCCCACCTCCGCGACCTTGCTGCGTGAGTTGAAAAGTACGGGCGAGCTGGATTTTCCGGCGCTGGGCGCCGAGCCTGATGCCACCTGGTTGACCCTGATTTCGCGCGGCTTGAACCTTGACGCCACCTTGCGCGTCAGTTTGACCGGGCCGACGGCCGAAGCCTGGCGCCAAGGCTTGATCGACAGCGGCGTACGCGCCGCCCGCATGGAAACCGGCACCGGTGACGCTAAGGGTTTGCACCTGCATCTGATACGCTGACCGTTATCAGGCGAGCGGACCCGCGCCGCTCGCCTAAGCTCTCTTCCTACAGCCTTTTTCTCGAGATACCCGATGCTCAATAACGATCGCCTACTGGTGCAAATCCTGCTGCTGGTGTTGTTTGGTGCCAGCTTCTGGGTGATGGCGCCATTCTGGTCGGCGCTGTTCTGGGGCGCGGTGCTGGCGTTCGCCAGCTGGCCGCTGATGCGTTTGCTGACTCGCTGGCTGGGCGGCCGGGAATCTCTGGCGGCAGGCATCCTGACCTTATGCTGGATGTTGCTGGTGGCGGTGCCGCTGGTGTGGCTGGGGTTCAACCTGGCAGACCATGTGCGTGACGCCGTGGGCCTGATCAAGGATATCCAGGTCGATGGCTTGCCTGCCGCGCCCACCTGGCTGGGCTCGATCCCCTTTGTCGGCGAGCGTTTGGTGGCGACGTGGGACAGCATCGACCAGCAGGGCGCGGCGCTGATGGTCAGCATCAAGCCGTACCTGGGGCAGGTCGGCAACTGGCTGCTGGCGCGCAGTGCGCAGATTGGTGGCGGCATCCTCGAACTGACCCTGAGCCTGGTGTTCGTGTTCTTTTTCTATCGCGACGGGCCACGCCTGGCGCTGTTCGTGCATCGCTTGCTGGAGCGTTTGATCGGCGAGCGCGCCGGTTACTACATCGAACTGGTGGCCGGTACCGTGCAGCGCGTGGTCAACGGTGTGATCGGTACGGCGGCCGCCCAGGCCCTGCTGGCGCTGATCGGTTTCCTGATCGCCGGCGTGCCGGGCGCGCTGGTGCTGGGCATCGTCACCTTCCTGCTCAGCCTGATCCCCATGGGGCCACCGCTGGTGTGGATACCGGCCACGGCCTGGCTGGCCTGGAAGGGCGATTACACTTACGCAGTTTTCCTCGGTGTATGGGGCACGTTCATCATCAGCGGCGTGGACAACGTACTCAAGCCGTACCTGATCAGCCGAGGCGGCAACTTGCCGCTGGTGATCGTGCTGTTGGGAGTGTTCGGCGGGTTGATCGCCTTTGGCTTTATTGGCTTGTTTATCGGCCCGACGTTGCTGGCGGTGGCCTACAGCCTGTTGACCGATTGGAGTGCGACCCAGGCCCAAGTTCGCCGCGAAGACAAGCCACTGTAAAGACTGGGTGAGGGCTGATGTGCCGCTCTTAAGCGCGGGGCAGCCACATCACCGCCGTCAAGCCGCCGCCTGGGGTTTCCTCCAGGCTCAGGCGGCCGCCGAGGCGTTCCACCGCTTCCTTGGAAATCGTCATGCCGAGGCCGACGCCACCGGAGTTGCGGTTGCGTGAGCCTTCCAGACGAAAGAACGGCTCGAACACCGCCTCACGTTTATCCGCTGCAATCCCGGGCCCGTGGTCGATGACACGGATGACCAGGGCTTCGCGGCTGTCGGTCAGTTCTATGCGCGCCGTACCGGCATAGCGCAGGGCGTTATCGATGAGGTTATTGAGGCATGAACGCAGGGCCATCGGCTGCACCTGCAAAGGCACGCAGGTGCCGGAAAATTGCACGTCGGCGCCTTGGTCCTGGGCGTTTTCACTCAGAGACTCCACCAACGCCTGTACGTCGAGCCAATGCCGGGTTTCGCTGGTGCGTTGTTCGTGCAGGTAGCTCAGGGTGGAATCGAGCATGCCGATCATGTCGTCCAGGTCCTGGCGCATCTGGCCTTGCAGCTTGGTGTCTTCGATCTGTTCCAGGCGCAGCTTTAGGCGTGACAGCGGGGTGCGCAGGTCATGGGAGACGGCGCCGAGCATGCGCGCGCGCTGGCTGACCTGTTCGCGGATGCGCTTTTGCATCAGGTTGAACGTCGACGCCGCTTGGCGTGCCTCACGCGGCCCGGACTCGTTGAGCGGCGGGCTGTCGAGGTCGAGGCTTAAGCGCTCGGCGGCGGCGCTCAGGCGCTGGATCGGCCGGCTCAACAGTTTGGCGCCGTACCAGGCGGCGATGATCAGCGAGATAAACTGAAACGTCAGCGGCACCACGGGGCCACCAAACCACGGGCGATGATGCCGGGGCAGCGGCGTCATGGTGCCGTCCGGCTGCTCGACAAAGGTTTCCTGAGGCGGTGGCGGCGGCGGGCCATAGTGGTGAAACCAAAAGAACGCCAGCACATGGGCCAGCACAATGGCCACCAGCAGTACGCCGAACAGCCTTCCGAACAGCGTATTGAAGGTGGCGCGCATCAGCCGATGTCTCGAGCGTCGAACAGGTAGCCTTCGCCACGTACGGTCTTGATCAATTGCGGTGCTTTGGGGTCATCCCCCAGCTTTTGGCGCAGGCGCGAGACCAGCAAGTCGATGCTTCGGTCAAACGCTTCGATGGAGCGACCACGGGCGGCATCCAGCAACTGTTCGCGGCTCAGCACGCGACGTGGACGTTCGATAAACACCCACAACAGCCGAAACTCGGCGTTGGACAGCGGCACGACCAGCCCGTCGTCGGCCACCAGTTGGCGCAATACGCTGTTGAGGCGCCAGTTGTCGAACCGGATGTTGGCCCGCTGTTCGGTGCGGTCATCGCGCACTCGGCGCAGGATGGTCTGGATGCGTGCTACCAGTTCACGGGGTTCGAACGGTTTGGACATGTAATCATCGGCGCCCAGTTCCAGGCCGATAATGCGATCGGTGGGCTCGCAACGGGCGGTGAGCATCAGGATCGGGATGTCTGACTCAGTGCGCAGCCAGCGGCACAGCGACAGGCCGTCTTCGCCTGGCAGCATCAGGTCGAGCACCACCACATCAAAGGTTTCGGCTTGCATGGCCAGGCGCATGGCGGCGCCGTCGGTCACGCCGACGGCGAAAATATTGAAGCGCGCCAGGTAATCGATCAGCAGCTCACGAATCGGTACATCGTCGTCGACGATCAGCGCACGGGTATTCCAGCGCTTGTCTTCGGCGAGCACCGCGCCTTTTTGCTCTTCATTTACAGAGACGGTAGGGGTATGCATAGTGCGATCATCTGCCTGGGTTGTTGCTGTCAGCATAGGCGCCCAGCTCCACGGCTGTAAGTGCTGGACGGGCGGTCATGTGCGCGAGGCTAGAGGCGGCGCGTGTTGGGGGCATGTCGTGAATGTATCAGTTCTGACACAATTGACCTGAATGGCGGCTGTAGCGTGGTTGAACAGTATTTACCGATCATCGGATCCCGCAACGGCGCTGCTTGCGCTACAATCCGCGCCGATTTCGACTTGCCTGAGAGCCCATTCCAATGTCCGTCTGCCAGACTCCTATCATCGTCGCCCTGGATTACCCCACTCGTGACGCCGCACTGAAGCTGGCTGACCAGTTGGACCCGAAGCTTTGCCGGGTCAAAGTCGGCAAGGAACTGTTCACCAGTTGCGCCGCGGAAATCGTCGGCACGTTGCGTGACAAAGGCTTCGAAGTATTCCTCGACCTGAAATTCCATGACATCCCCAACACCACGGCCATGGCGGTCAAGGCCGCTGCCGAAATGGGCGTATGGATGGTCAATGTGCACTGCTCCGGCGGCCTGCGCATGATGACCGCCTGCCGCGAAGTGCTGGAGCAGCGCAGCGGCCCCAAACCGCTGTTGATTGGTGTCACCGTGCTGACCAGCATGGAGCGCGAAGACCTGGCCGGTATCGGCCTGGATATCGAGCCTCAGGAGCAAGTATTGCGCCTGGCGGCCCTGGCGCAGAAGGCCGGCCTTGATGGTCTGGTGTGCTCGGCACTGGAAGCCAAGGCTTTGAAGACGGCTCACCCGTCGCTGCAACTGGTGACCCCGGGGATTCGTCCGGCGGGCAGTGCGCAGGACGACCAGCGTCGTATTCTGACGCCGCGCCAGGCACTGGATGCAGGTTCTGACTACCTGGTGATCGGTCGCCCGATCAGCCAGGCGGCGGACCCGGCGAAGGCGCTGGCGGCAGTGGTTGCCGAAATCGCCTGACCGGTTTGCGGTCAACTGTGGGAGCCGGGCTTGCCCGCGATGCAGGCAACTCGGTCCTACAGTGATATTGAGTTGAGGCTATCGCAGGCAAGCCAGCTCCCACATTGACCTGCCCACACCCGGTTTCGTGGTCTGTCAGCTGACCTTCAACACCAACTTCCCAAAGTTCTCGCCGTTGAACAGCTTCATCAACGTCTCCGGGAACGTCTCCAGCCCCTCGACAATGTCTTCCTTGCTCTTGAGCTTGCCCTGCGCCATCCAGCCGGCCATTTCCTGCCCGGCCGCAGCAAAGTTCGCGGCATGGTCCATGACCACAAAGCCTTCCATGCGCGCGCGATTGACCAGCAACGACAAATAGTTGGCCGGGCCTTTCACAGCTTCTTTATTGTTGTACTGGCTGATCGCACCGCAGATCACCACGCGCGCCTTCAATGCCAGGCGGCTGAGCACAGCGTCGAGAATGTCACCGCCGACGTTATCGAAATACACGTCCACGCCTTTGGGGCATTCGCGCTTGAGGGCGGCGGGTACGTCTTCGTTTTTGTAGTCGATCGCTGCGTCGAAGCCCAGTTCATCCACCAGGAACTTGCACTTGTCGGCACCCCCGGCGATGCCCACCACGCGGCAGCCTTTGATCTTGGCAATCTGCCCGGCAATGCTGCCGACCGCACCGGCGGCGCCGGAAATCACCACGGTCTCGCCGGCCTTTGGGGCGCCGGTATCGAGCAGGGCGAAGTAGGCGGTCATGCCCGTCATGCCGAGGGCTGACAGGTAACGGGGCAGGGGGGCGAGTTTAGGGTCGACCTTGTAGAAACCCCGTGGCTCGCCAAGGAAATAATCCTGTACGCCCAGCGCGCCATTTACATAATCGCCGACCGAAAATTTCGGATTGTTCGAAGCAATCACCTTGCCTACGCCCAACGCCCGCATTACTTCACCAATGCCTACCGGCGGAATGTACGACTTGCCCTCATTCATCCAGCCACGCATGGCCGGGTCCAGCGACAGGTATTCGTTGTGCACCAGCACTTGCCCGTCTCCAGGCGTGCCGACTGGCACTTCCTGGTAGGTGAAGGTTTCCCGCGTGGCCGCCCCGACCGGGCGTTTGGCGAGCAGGAACTGGCGGTTGGTCTGGGCAGTCATGGCAAGAGCTCTTCAAGAAGTGGACCTTGAGTGATAGACCCTGAACGGTCTGGGGGCAAGGTTATTAGAGGGGGGCGAATGCCTGCCGATAGACTTGGATGATAGTGAGTCGTGCGGTCTTATCACTGCGATTCATGCAGCACCCACCGGCCTTCTGATAGTGCTGACGCGCCCGCCGCGCCGTTGGCTAGACTCGTCTCACGGCTATTTCTTCCATAGGACATCCCCCATGAGCATGACGTTTTCCGGCCAGGTCGCCCTGGTGACCGGCGCCGCCGCCGGTATTGGCCGCGCTACCGCGCTGGCGTTCGCCGCAGAAGGCTTGAAGGTTGTGGTCGCCGACCTGGACGTGGCGGGCGGCGAGGGCACGGTTGCGTTGATCCAACAGTCGGGTGGCGAGGCGCTGTTCGTGCGCTGCAACGTCACCCTGGACGCGGATGTGCAGCAATTGATGGCGCAGACCGTCGCCGCTTATGGGCGCCTTGACTATGCCTTCAACAACGCCGGGATCGAGATCGAGAAGGGCAAGTTGGCCGACGGCACACTGGACGAGTTCGATGCAATCATGGGCGTCAACGTCAAGGGCGTGTGGTTGTGCATGAAGTATCAGTTACCGCTGTTGCTGGCCCAGGGCGGCGGGGCGATCGTCAACACTGCGTCGGTGGCGGGGTTGGGTGCTGCACCGAAGATGAGCATCTATGCCGCGTCCAAGCATGCCGTGATCGGTCTGACCAAGTCGGCAGCCATTGAGTACGCGAAGAAAAAAATTCGTGTGAACGCAGTCTGCCCTGCGGTGATCGACACTGACATGTTCCGTCGTGCCTATGAAGCTGACCCGCGCAAGGCGGAATTTGCCGCCGCCATGCACCCGGTCGGGCGTATTGGCAAAGTTGAGGAAATCGCCAGCGCTGTGCTGTACCTGTGCAGTGATGGGGCCGCATTTACCACTGGCCAAGCGTTGGCAGTGGATGGCGGCGCGACGGCTATCTAGGACTCAAGGTCGCGCACTCTTCGAAAAGGCCAGGGACGCTGTGGGGCGTTTCCATGGCTGGCACAAGGCCTCGTCAGAATGTGTATCAGTAGGTAAATAAGTCAATAAAATCAATACTTTAATAAAGGTTGGCGGCCGGCATGAGCGGGCTTCTGTGCTTAACTGTTTGGGGTTGAATAACAGACAGTTGAAGTGAGTGGCTCATGGATTTAGGGATCGATCGACAAGCCCTTGTACCGGTGGTGCAGCAAATCGTCAGCGCGGTGGCGCAATGGATACGCAAAAGCGGCGCGAGCCCCGGCACGCGCTTGCCGTCCATCCGGCAAGTGGCCCTCGATAACCTGCTTAGCCAGTCCAGCGTGATCGAGGCATTCGAGCGAATGGTGGCCCAGGGGTTATTGGCCTCAAGGCAGGGCTCGGGATTTGTGGTGGCCCAGCCGCCTGTTTCCCTTGAAAGCCACTGGTACGAGGGGGCGGAACTGGCGTGGGGCGCCTTCGTCGAAGGCCCGTTGGGCGAATTGAAACTGGGATGCGGCTGGTTGCCGGACGCGTGGCGTGAAAGCGACGACCTCTGCTACGCGGTACGCGAAATCAGCCGTACCGACACCGCCGGCCTCTTCAACTACAGCACGCCACTGGGACTGCCGGCGTTGCGTGAGCAACTGCTCAAGCGGCTGACCCAGATAAAAGTCGCCACTCGCCTCGATTGCATCCTTACGACCCACGGCGCCGGCCACGCCCAGGACCTGTTGATACGCACACTGCTCAAGGCCGGCGACACGGTGGTGGTCGAGACGCCGGGCTATGCCAACCTCTATCGGCAGTTGGAGCGCCACGGCGTCACGTTGCTGGAAGTCCCGCGCACCGTGGGCGGCCCGGATATCCCGGTGCTCGAGACGCTGCTGCAAAGCCATCGCCCCCGGTGCCTGTTCATCAATTGCCTGTACCACAACCCCACCGGTACCAGCCTGTGCCGTGCGATAGCCGAGCGTTTGCTGCAACTGGCGCGTAGCGAAGACTTCCTGATCATTGAAGAGGACGTCTATGGCGACTTGCAGCACGCCAGTTGCACGCGGCTGTCGGCGTTGCCCCACGATGACCGGGTGATCTATGTCTCGAGCTTTTCCAAGACCCTCAGCAGTGCGTTGCGCGTGGGTTACGTCAGTGCCGGCGCGGCGATCATTGCGCAAATGGCCAGCCTCAAGACGCTGACCGGCATCGGCACCTCGCGTTTTGCCGAAGCGGTCGTCGCCACGTTGCTGGCCAATGGCACTTACCGCAAGTGGGTGCAGCGCCTGCGCAAGCGCTTGAACACGCAAATGGCCGCGACCCTGCAGGTGCTGGAGGATGAGGAGTGGGAAGTGTTTGTTGTGCCTGCCGGCGGTATGTTTGTGTGGGCGCGGCCTGGCGTGGGCGATCCTTCACGGTTGCAGGCCTGTGCCCGGCGACTCGGCGTCTTGTTGTCGCCCGGTGCGCTGTTTAATCCAAAAGGTGAAGCAAGTGACTGGCTGCGCATCAATGTGGCCTATGCTGATGATCAGCGCGCGCTGGCGTTGTTCCGCGCCATGGGGCCTGCAAGATCGACCTCGACCATTCTGAAAACGACGAGCATGTAGCTTTTTGCCATTATTGTGGCGCCAACGTCTTGTGCCGGTAGCTCGTCGTTGCGAATCTCCCAGCATGGAAACCAGGCTTGATGGCATCTGCCATTGCAAGAGGATTCAAGTGCAATGATTTCGGCCGTGCAACGACGTTTTGCCAACCTCGGTATGGCGAAAAAACTAGGCTTGGGCTTCACCCTGGTGCTGCTGCTGACCGCGCTGGTGGCGGCCATTGGCGTGTGGTCCCTGCAAACTGTGGGGCAGCGGTTTGAAGGCCTCAAGGCGATGTCTTCGCTCAACAGTGGCTTGCTCAAGGTGCGCTTGATCGAGCAGGACTATGCGTTGCACGTTGACCCCAAAGCTGTCGATGCCCTGCATGAAAGCGTCGATGCGCTGGCGGCCCTGGCGGCCACGTTAAAAGCCCAGTCCGCTGCCAATGTACCGGTGATGAGCGATGTTGAGCAGGCGTTGGCCGCCTATCGCAAGGCGTTCGATGAGTTTGTCGAGTTGACCCAGACCAAGGACCTGGCCCTGGAGATGGCCAGTTGGTCGGTGTCCAGTGTGGCCAATAACCTCGACGTATTGCAGGCCGGTTTGGCCGATGATGGGGCCTATGGCCTCAAGGAAAGCCAGGGTAAGGACGGCGCCGAGTTTATCGCGCAGGCGGGGCAGGTCAGCCAGGTGTCGCGGTTGATGCTGCAAGCCATGAATGAAGCGCGGGTGCGCCTGGATCAGAGCCGCAAGGCGGATGCCGACAATGCCGAGCAAGGCAGGATCGAGCAGGCCGATCAGGCGCTGGCTCAGGTCGAACAGTTGAAAACGTCGGTCAAGGATGCGGGTTACCAGACCGTGCTCAACGAAGTGTCCGGGCATATTGCCGCGTTCAGCGAAAAACTCGGCGAATACACCGGGTTGCTGGCTCAGGAAAAAGTCGTCTACAAGCAGTTGCATGACCGCGCCGATCAAGTGGTCAGCCGGGTCAACCAGGCGTACGCCGCCGAAGATCAGTCGATGCAGGCGCAGTTGAAAAAAAGCGCGTTGCTGATCATCGGTTCCTCAGCCCTGGCACTGTTGGTGGGGTTGATTGCGGCGTGGGTGATCACCCGGTTGATCGTCGCGCCCCTGCGCAGTGTGATCACCGTGGCCCAGCAGATTGCCGCCGGGGACCTGAGTGGGCGGATGGAAGTCAGCCGTCGTGATGAGATCGGCCAGTTGATGCAGGCGATGCAGCAGATGGGCAATGGCCTGAGCCAGATGGTCAGCGGCTTGCAGGCGGGGATTGAGCAATTGGCCAGCTCGGCGCATTCCCTGTCCAGCGTCACCGAGCAAACCAATGTTGAAGTCAGCAGCCAGAAGGAAGAGACCGAGCAAGTCGCCACGGCGATGAACCAGATGACGGCCACGGTGCATGACGTGGCGCGCAACGCCGAAGAGGCCGCGCAAGCCGCGCAGACTGCCGATGACAAGGTCGAAAGCGGTCAGCATGTGGTGCGCCAGAGCCTGCAGCGCATTGAATTGCTTGCAACGTCGAGCACCAGTGCCAGCGCCAGTATCGAGAGCCTGAGTGCGGAAATCCAGAACATCGGCACCGTGTTGAGCGTGATCAAAAGCGTGGCCGAGCAGACCAATCTGCTTGCGCTCAACGCCGCCATCGAAGCCGCCCGCGCAGGCGAGCAAGGCCGAGGCTTTGCGGTGGTGGCTGATGAGGTGAGGGCGCTGGCCAAGCGCACTCAGCAGTCGACCGAGGAGATCGAGCGGCTGGTCAGCACCTTGCGCAGTGCGGCGCAGTCATCGGTACAGCAGATTCAGCAGAGTGGCGAATTGGTGAAGCTGGCCGTCAGTGATGCCCTGGAGACCGAGAGTGCGTTGGGCAGCATCGCCGCCGCAGTGTCATTGATCCAACAGATGAACCAGCAGATTGCGGCGGCGGCCGAAGAACAAAGCTCGGTGGCTGAGGAGATCAATCGCAGCGTCACCAGCATTCGCGCGAGCGCCGATCAATCGGCGTTGAGCATGCAAGGTAACGCCGCGTCGAGCATTCAACTGGCGCAATTGGGGGCTGAGCTCAAGGGCATGGTGGGGCACTTCCGCCTTTGATCGTGCCGTGTTGGCCGCGATCAAAGGGCGCAGGAGCGATCAGGCGTTGTTGGCGAGGAAGGTCAGCAGCGCTTCGCTGACGAAGTCCGGATTTTCCCGGGCAGAGATATGCCCGGCCTCTGGAATCAGGATCAGGCTGCAGCCGATCAGCTCGGCCATTTCCTGGGATTCGGCGGGTGGACGAGGCTTGTCCTGTTCGCCGCACATCACCAGGGTGGTCTCTGCGTCCAGCTGTGGCAGTTGATCCAATACGTCGGCGCGGCTGAAGATCAGGCGCCCCAGGGGCACGATGCTCTGCAGCAGCCGCTCCTTGGTAAACGCCTTCAGGGCCTTGCGGAAATCCTGATACAGCGCCGACTCACGATCGATCCCCGGTCGGAAGAAGATCGGTGCGACCACATCCAGCAACGGCTCCGGGATGGCGCCAGCGTCTTCGATCATCTTGAACAGCGAGAAATAGTACTGACGCGTGGTCTCGGGCTCGGCGCCCAGGTAGGTGTCCATCAATATCAGGCTGTTGATGCGCTCAGGTGCCCGCAATGCCAGGCGTGCGCCCCACATGCCACCGACCGACAGGCCCACCAGGTTGACCTGTGCAATGTCCAGTTGGTCCAGCAGGGCCAGGGCCTGGCGCGCCAGGTCATCCAGGGAGTGGGTCTGGGCCGGTAGCGGGCCTGACTCACCGTGGCCCCACAGCTCGGGGACGATGACGCGGTATTGTTGCGACAGGGCTTCAATCTGCGGTGCCCACATGTCGCGGTCCCACAGGTAGCTCGAGCCAAGGAGGACGACCGGGCCGGTGCCCTGGTCGACATAGTGCAGCGGTTGTCCATCAATCACGGCAACAGGCATAGCAGGCCTCTAACTTCACGGAGTGAGGGGCACTTTTTTACGCTAGTCGGGGCCGTGCGGATAGATGCAAAGTGATGGCATGTGGCGAGTAACTCGCCACATGCGAGGCAGGGCGATCAGTCGTAGATGGCTTTCTTTTTCCACTCTGCGTCGGCATCGACTACTTTCAGGCCTTCGGTCAACTCGTTGACTTCATCCTCGGCGGGCGCGCTGTTGGTCAGCACCGTAGAGTTGGCGCGGGCCAGTTGATTCTCCAGCAATTGCAACTGCGCGCTGTAGAGGACCGGCTCCGGCTGTTTGCGCAGGTACTGTACGCCACGCTCGAACGCCAGGCGTGCCTGGCCAGGCTGGCCTTGTTGCAGGGCGTGCTGGCCGAGGTTGTTGAAGAACTCGATGTGCAGCAGCACGAGAATATGGCGAATTTCCTTGATCCAGTGCTTGGCCTCGTTGGTCGGCAGGAATCCGTCCTGGGCGGCACGGGTGACTTGGCCGTGCAGGGCTTCCAACAGGAAACGCACATCCTTGGCCTTGGCTTCGGTCTGGATCGGCGCCGGCGGGTTGGCCACCGGAATCGATTCGCCCTGGCCGATCAGCGCATTCAATTCAGCGATACGGGCCTTGAGCGGCGCGCTGGACTTGTTGAGGTTCAACAGACGCTGGTTGACGTTGAGCTCCAGGCGGGTCAGCAACAGCTTGAGCTTCGGAGTCATCAACTGGCCGGGGAAGGTCTCGGTAATTTCACCGCAACGACGCAGCCGATCGTTGAGTTCGATTTCGGTGCGTTTCTTTTCCAGTTTGTTGTTTTCCACCATGTGGTTCATGTAGCCAATGGCGATCAGTATTACGATCCCGGCTACTACCAGCAGGGTGATCATGAGTGGTGTCACCGGTGTGACCTCTTTATAGGGTTTGTTGTGGAGTGTAGTGACTGGGCCATCCGGCGGATAGGACTGTTCGACCAGTTGCCCAGGTAGTTTCTTCTATATAGGTAAAGGCGCGCTGGATAGATGCACATTGCCATCATTTGCTGAGGCGAACTATAGCGCCTTGTCGGGCGCCAGAATATAGGCGTCAAAGCCCGGACGGGCAGATTGCCCGCAAAGGCCTGGAAAGCAGGGCGAAGTCATTGATTTAAATAAATTTATCCTTGGGGGTTGACGACCTTTCAATCCATCCATAGAATGCGCGCCACTTACAGCGTAAAGCACACAGCGAAATGCGGTAGGGAGTGAATGTTGTACGTGTGTCCCCTTCGTCTAGTGGCCTAGGACACCGCCCTTTCACGGCGGTAACAGGGGTTCGAGTCCCCTAGGGGACGCCATATGCGGGAATAGCTCAGTTGGTAGAGCACGACCTTGCCAAGGTCGGGGTCGCGAGTTCGAGTCTCGTTTCCCGCTCCAATTTACAAGCAGTGTGGCTTTCGGGCGGCACTGAGTGAAACCAGGACCAAGTCTTCGGATGCGGCCTCTGGGCACTGAAATACACACCATGTGTTTCAGTAGCGTGTCCCCTTCGTCTAGTGGCCTAGGACACCGCCCTTTCACGGCGGTAACAGGGGTTCGAGTCCCCTAGGGGACGCCATTTGCGGGAATAGCTCAGTTGGTAGAGCACGACCTTGCCAAGGTCGGGGTCGCGAGTTCGAGTCTCGTTTCCCGCTCCATATTTAACGAAAACGCCGATCAGTGATGATCGGCGTTTTTGTGTGTGTTGATTTTTATCCACGGAAACACACCGTGTGTAGGGCGTGTAGTGAAGCGCGTAGGAATAATCTGTATTTGATATCGGGTGGGTGTGTACCTGTTCCGTTGTCTCTACTCTGGCCAGCCCGTTCTGCGTGTTCACTTCAGAGAGCTGCCCGGATGTTCCAACTCGATTTCTATTCAACCTTGGTCGCCGCCTCGCTGGTGCTGTTACTGGGGCGCTGGCTGGTGGCCCGAATCGGCTTTTTACGTGCCTACAGTATTCCGGAGCCGGTCGCCGGTGGCCTGTTGATTGCCGCGTTGCTTGTGTTGTTGCGCGCACTGACGGGGGTCGAGGTTCGATTCGATGCGTCATTGCAAGCGCCATTAATGTTGGCGTTTTTTGCCACCATTGGCCTGAATGCGGACTTTGCCAGCCTGAAAAAAGGCGGACGGGTGTTGGGTCTCTTCCTGTTGGTCGTGACTGCCCTGCTGGTTGTGCAGAACGCCATGGGCATCGCCCTGGCCACGGCGCTCGGGCTCGACCCGCTCATGTGCTTGCTTGCCGGCTCTGTCACGTTGTCGGGTGGGCACGGCACCGGAGCCGCATGGGCGGGAGTGTTCAGTGAGAAGTATGGCGTGGCGTCCGCGTCTGAGTTGGCGATCGCGTCGGCGACGTTTGGCTTGGTACTGGGTGGCTTGATTGGTGGCCCGGTCGCGCGTTTGCTGATCAAGCGTGTACGCGTGCCGGGTGTTGAGCATTCTCAACCGCGCCTGCCGCAAGGCTTTGAGCAGCCCGATCAGGAGCGCTTGATTACCCCGTTCTCCTTTATTGAGACGCTTGCGCTCCTGGCGATCAGTCTGCAGGTCGGTACGTTTTTGAGTGGTTTGATTCAAGGTACGGCATTCGAGCTGCCGACTTTTGTGTGTGTGCTGTTCGTTGCAGTGGTAGTGCGCAACGGCTTGTCGGCGCTGGGCTGGCACCAAGTGTTTGAGCGTGAAGTGTCGGTGCTGGGTAATGTCAGCTTGTCGTTGTTCCTGGCGATGGCTTTGATGTCGCTCAAACTCTGGGACCTGGCGGCGCTGGCGCTGCCGATTTTCATCCTGTTGGCGGCACAGGCGTTGATGATGGCCCTGTTTGCGATTTTTGTGACGTTCCGGGTCATGGGCAGTCACTACGACGCAGCGGTGCTGGCGGCAGGGCACTGCGGCTTCGGTTTGGGCGCCACGCCCACTGCGATTGCCAATATGCAGGCGGTGACGCAACGCTTCGGCCCGTCGCCAATCGCCTTTCTGGTCGTGCCGATGGTGGGTGCGTTCTTTATCGATATCACCAATGCGGTGGTGATCAAGCTGTACCTGGCGCTGCCGTTGTTCGATGTGGTGGGATGAGTCCGCGACCTCTCGCTTCACCCAGAAGTTGGGTGAGGATTAAGAACCGCTCCTGCTCGACGGTGACCCGCGCCCGCTGGCATTGCAGCGCTTGAACCCCACAGGAAAACCCGTGAACGAGCCGATGCAGTAGGCCCTGCACTGTACTGAATGCCTTTCGGGTCGTTTACAGGGCCGCAATAACAACAACGCCGATCAGTGATGATCGGCGTTGTTGTGATGACGGCGACAGCCGGTGCTTTGCCAATCAGAGCTTCGGCAATTGCCCGACACGTCCCATCATTTCAGTGACAATCTGCAGGTCCAGCAGGAACTGGTCGACCGTCTTGAATTCACCGTCCGTATGCCCGGTGTATTTGACCTCCGGCCGCGCCAGGCCGAATTGCACGCCATTGGGCAGTTCATGCACGGAGGTGGCGCCAGCCGAAGTGCCGAACTTGTGTTCCATGCCCAGGTTTTCGCTGGCCACGGCCAACAAGGCCTTCACCCATTCACCTTCAGGGTTGCGGTACATCGGCTCGGCGACCGAGTAGGTGAAGTTCACGGCCACGTTGGTTTGCTTGTCCCAGGCGCTGAGTTTGTCGGCAATTTCGGCCTTGAGCACGGCCGGGGATTTGCCCTTTGGTACGCGCAGGTTCACCGCCAGCTTGAAGGCTTTGTCATCCAGACCGACAAAGGTCAGCGAGGTGGTCAGCGGCCCCATGAACGCATCGGAGAAGCCAACGCCCAGTTTGCCACCCAGGTAATCCAGGCCCCAGTTGTCGGCGGCATAACGCGCGGCATCGGTGATGTGGTTGTGCTTGAGGGCGATTTTGCCGTCGATGCTGTGGATCAGCTCCAACATGCGTGCAACCGGGTTGACGCCCGATTGCGGTTCGGACGAGTGAGCGGACACGCCGGTGACCGTCAGTTTGACCTGCTTGCCATCGACCTTGGCGTTGACCTCAAAGTCGCCGCCATTACGCTTGGCGTATTCCGCGCCGGCTTTTTGCAGGCTGGCGGCAAGTTCTGCGGGCGTGTCGCTGACCAGGGTGGCCACCGACACCGACGGAATCTGATTGGTGGCCATGCCGCCGGTCATCGCGATGATTTCCGCGCCTTTGCCTTCACCCTTGCGCACCGGGAACGTCGCCATGACGGTGCCGTAGCCTTTCTCGGCAATCACCACCGGGTAGCCGCCGTCCAGCGCCAGGTTGTATTTGGGCGTTGGGTTATGTTCGAAGTAGTAAGGAATCGCGTCGCCGGACGTTTCCTCGGTGGTGTCCACCAGCAGCTTGAAGTTGCGCGCCAGCGGCAGCTTCTCTTCCTTGATGACCTTCATTGCATACATGGCCACTACGATGCCGTTTTTGTCATCCTCAGTGCCGCGACCATACATGCGATCGCCGATCAGCGTGACCTTGAACGGGTCGAGTTTGGTGCCGTCCTTGAGCACCCAGTTTTCCGGCGTCACCGGCACCACGTCAGCGTGGGCGTGAATGCCGACCACTTCATCGCCGCTGCCTTCCAGGGAGATTTCGTACACGCGGTTGTCGATGTTCCGGAAGTTCAGGTTGAAGGCCTTGGCCAGGCTCTGAATCTTGTCGGCGATCTTGAGGAATTCCGGGTTCTTGTACTGCGGCAGGCCGTCGACGTTGAAGGTCGGGATTTCCACCAGCTCGCGCAGGGTTTCGAGGGCGGCTTTGCCGTATTTCACTCGCGTGTAAATACCCAGCAGGCGATTGATTTCATTTTGCTGGTCGGCGGTCAGGGTTTTATTGGCCAGGAAGGCATTGATGGCCGGCCCGACGTCATCGGTTTTCGCCAAGTCGCCCTTGGCCAGGGTGCCGAGGAAACCACGAAAATCGGTGACCGATGTTTCGTTGAAACTCTTCAGAATTGTCGCGCTCTGTTCGGCGGTGATGTTGGCAAATGCCGGTGTGGCGACGGCCGAGAGGCTGGCGGCGAACAGGGTGGCGGCAACCAGTTTTTTAAGGGGAAAGTGCATTGCTGGAGGCATTCCTTTGCAGGTAGTAAGTAAGGAGTTTCTGATCAATAAGTCAGAAACATTTCCACACACTACCATCACCAAGGTCGGGAGAGGGAGACCTTGGTGTGGGAAATGTCGTACTTAAATGCCGGGACTGTAGAGATCCAAATGTGGGCGCGGGCGTGCTCGCGAAGGCGGTGTGTCAGTCGAAGCCGGCGGTGACGGGTGCATCGCTATCGCAGGCAAGCCCGCTCCCACAGGGGTGTGGCGGGTGTTGACGCACGTTTCACATCAAGGCTTGCCAGGATGAGGGTCCGGATACTGTGCCGCTACATCCAATGGCTTGGCATAGGGCCCGTCCCACAACTGTTCATGCAGCTCTCCTATACGCTTGGCCATCGCCGTGTCGTGCATCACCACTTCCAGGTTGCGCGAGTTATCCAGGTACCCGCCCAGCCAGTTGCTGGTGCCGACCCATGCAACTTGCCCGTCGATTTCCATCGTCTTGCTGTGGATCACCCGCGCATAAGGGATAAACCCTTGCTTGGCCTCGGGCAGGGTGACGATTTTGATCTCTACATTGGGCAGCACGGCCAGGCTTTTGAGGTAGGGCAGTTCCAGCTTGTCGGTGTTCCAGTTGGACACCATCAGCTTGACCGCCACCCCTCGCGCTGCCGCAGCACGTACGGCGTTGTCGATCACCGCGTAGTACGGACGGGTCCTGTCCGGTCCGTAGGACAGCGGCGCGTAGTCGAGCAGTTGCACACGCACTTCTTTCTTGGCTTCGCTCAGCAGGCGCGGCAGTTCCAGCTGTGAATCGCCCACGCCCGGCGGGTTGTAGCGTTGCGGGCTGGCCACCAGATAGTTGCCGGTGCGCGCAGGTGCCTGGCTTGCGGCAGGCAGTGGCACCGGTTGTTTATCTGCCAGGGCGGCCTGGGCTTGCCAGTCCTGATTGAAGATCGCCTGAACCTGGCTGACCACGGTGGCATCGCTGATGCGCAGCCCGGTCTCGTGGATATGTTCCAGCGAGCGCCAATCGAAGTTCTGGCTGCCGACAAACGCCTGCTTGCCGTCCACCACCATGTATTTGGCGTGGATGATCCCATCGCTCAGTTGCCCGTACGACAGCACGCGGAAGGTCAGGTTGGGGATCGCCCGCAAGCGTTCCAGGGTGGACGCTTCCGACAGCCGAATGCCTTTTTCTTCGAGCAAAAAGCGAATTTTCACCCCGCGTTTGCCGGCAGCTTCCAGGTGTTCGATGACCTTGTCCATCACCGAGCCGGGATGGTCGGCCGCGTAGAACTGGCCGATATCAAGGGTGCTTTTCGCACCGTCAAACAACTCGATCCACACCGGGCCAGGCTGGCGCAAATCGGCGGTGCCCAATGCGGTGTCCACCGGCACGGTGTGCACCAGTTCAAACCCGGGAATCGAAAAGTCCGCTTGGGCAAGCGGACTGAGGAGTAGGCCGGTGAGGCCTGCGATACGCAACTTCAGCGATAGGGACATAGGAGTCTCGGCAGGCAAAAAGAAGGGCGGGCGCCTGCTGCGCCCGCCCTGCAGGTCATGCGGTGCGGGTGTGCAACGGGTTCGGCACCAGGTGCGGCACTTCGCCCTGTACACGGGCCCCGGTGGCGGCGCGGATCAGCAGGATTTTCAGCTGGTCGTTGATGCGCTCCAGGCTGTCCTGGAAGAAGTTGTGGAACACCACGCAGAACAGTGCGATGGCGATACCCAAGCCCGTGGCGAACAAGGCCGTGCCGATACCACCGGAAATCTGGCCTGGGTCGGACACGCCGGCACTGGCCAGTGCCTTGAAGGTGTCGATGATGCCAAGGATGGTGCCCAACAGGCCCAGCAACGGCGCGGCGGTGGTGATGGTTTCGATGATCCACAGGCTGCGCGACAGCGGTGCGCGGGTCTTCAGGTACTGGGTTTCGATTTCGTCGTCCAGGTCTTTGCGCGAACCATGGGACGCCTTCTGCGCCAGGATCGGCAGCACCATGTTCAGCGGCAGGCTGTCACGGCGGGTCAGCGCTTGTGGCAGGTCGCGTTCGCTGTGCACGCTGGCGCCCAGCGCTTCGGTCAAGGCCCGCGCCTGGCGGCGTACGTAGGCGAAGTAGATGCCACGTTCGATGGTGATGAAAATCGCAATCGCCATCGCGGCATACATCACATAAAAGGTGATTTGGTGAAGCAGGTCCATGTCCATGAGTGTTGTCCTCTCAGGTGAATAATCAGAAATTCGCTTCCAGGGAAACCGTGACGGTACGGTCCAGGCCCACGATGTAAGCCGGGTCGCCATCGCGGAAACCGCTGTAGGTCGCCGAGTTGGTCTTGGTGGTGTACACGCCGTCTAGGTACTTCTTGTCGAACAGGTTGTCGACGTTCAGGCGCAGGGTTGCGTCCTTGACCACTTTCTTGTCGACCGGCAGGTAGATACCGGCGCCGAGGTTGAAAATGGTGCGCGCGGAAATGGCTTCGTCGTTGGTCAGGTCGCCGTAGAGCTTGCTGGTGAACTTGCCGCCGAACGTGCCGTAGAAGCGCCCGTCGTCATAGCCGAGGTTGGCCGCCAGCATGTTGGTCGGCACGTTGGCGAACTGCTTGCCGCTGGTGGGCAGCACGATGGGCTTGCCGGCGTTGAAGACGGTCAGGTCATCCTGCTGCTTGGAGCTGGTGTAGGTGTAGGACGTGTAGTAGTTGAAGTGGTTGGGCAGCTTGCCGCTCCACTCCAGTTCCAGGCCTTTGTTGATGACGGTGCCGGCGTTGATGTCGGCCGAATCACCGTTGCTGTCCAGGGAGGTGAGCTGGCGATTCTTGAACTGCATATAGAACAGGGTGGCGGCGAGGGTGGTGTCTTCGCCGGTGTAGCGCCAGCCCAGTTCCTGGTTCCAGCTCAGTTCCGGCTTGGCGTCAAGGGAGCCGACGCCTTTGTCGTACAGCACGTAGTTCTGCGGAATACGCATGTTGCGCGACAGGCTGTAGAACAACTGGTCACGCTCGTCGAGCTGGTATTTGAGGCCGGCGTTGGGCAGCAACTTGTTGTAGGTCTGGTTGGCTTTGCCCGGTTGTTCGGTGAGGCTGCCGTGGTTGGTGCCTTCACGCTCGACGTTCATGTAGGCAATGCCAGCGATCAGCGTCCAGTCCGAGTTGATGTACCAGGTGTCCTGGGTCCAGACTTTTTGCGCAGGCGTCACGGTGTAGCGGTCGCGACCTTGTACGGTGTTGCCGTTCGCATCGACCACGGAACTGCCGTCCGGCCAGGTGTCGCTTGGCTTGCCGCTGTTCTTGAGGGCAATGAACGGTTGGGTCTGGCTTTGGCGGGCGCGTTCGTACCAGTAGCCGAATTGCAGGCTGTGGTCGCCCAGGTCCCAGTTCAGTTTGGTGGTGATGCCCGGGCGCCAGGTCTGAGTGCGCGAAGGACGGTAGTAGACGCCTGTGGTGGCGGAGCCGTCGGCGTTGTATTGAGCCGCCGTCGGCAGGTTGCCGAGGTCGAAAACGCCACCCTTGTTCGAGCTGCTGTTCAGCGCATAGGCGGAGGAGCCTACGCCGCTGCCGTTGCCGTAGTAGTAATACGGGATCACCGAGAGGGACAGGTTGTCGCGCAACTTGTATTGGGTGTTGAGGACGGCGGTAAAGGTCTGGAACGGGTTCTGCGCCAGGTCGTAGTAGCTGCTGACTTTGCCGTTGGAGCCCACCGCCGGCGTCGCCGGGTACGGGTCGTATTTGCGGCCGTATTGCTGGAACTGCGCCTTGGTCAACTGGCTGTAACTGTTGTTGTCTTGCTCGTGGTATTTGAGGATCAGGTTGGCCGTGTTGCCGTTGCCGGCGTCGAAGAAGCTGTTCCACTCCACCTTGTCGGCCCGTACGGCACCCGAGCCGCGCCACATCTGGCCTTCGGTATGGGAGGCCGACAGCCAGTTGCTCAGGCCGTTGACTTCACCGGTGTTGAGTCGGGCAAACGTCTTGCGGGTGGCGTTGCTGCCCACCACCTGTTTGACGAAGGCTCCGGTTTCCTTGGTCGGACGAATCGTCACGATACCGATGTTGCCGCCGCTGGAGCCGATGTGCGGGCCGTCGGCTTCCGATGAGCCCTGGGTAACAAAAATCTGGTCGATGTTTTCCGGGTCGCCCAGCAGGTTGGAATACAGCGCGTAGTTGCCGGAGTCGTTGATCGGCATGCCATCGACCGACATACCCACCTGGTCGGAGTTCATCCCGCGCATGGTGAAGCGAAAGCCCGAAAGGCCGGTGTTGTCCTCGCTGGAGATGTTCAGCCCCGGCGTGTACTTGAGCTTGTCGATGGCGTTGCCGGTGGCAGTCTGTTTGTCCAACGCTTCCTTGGTGATGGTCGAGCGGCCCTTGGCGCTCTCTTCCTGGACCATGTAACCGCCCCCCGCGGTTGCCTTGCCCTGTACTCCAATCGTGCCGACGTCACTGTCGCTGGTATCTGCCATGACCACTCCGTGGGTCATGCTCGTAGCGGCAACGAGTGCCAGATGAATGCGGGTGAACCTCATCACTGTCGTCCTGGTGTCGGGTGCTTATTGCACGCTGTAGTTGAAGGTGGCGGTGAAGCGTTGCTCGTTACGTCCACCGAAGGCTTGTTCGGGGAACGGTTTGACCTGCTTGATGCGGCGCAGGCTATTGGTAGCGGCCCGATTGAGCAGCATGCTGGGCGCCGGGGTCTGAATCCCGGCGTCCAGGACGCGGCCTTGTCGATCCACCATCAACCAGACCACCACCTCGCCACTGGGGCGTTCGAGGGACGCCTGGCGCCCGGTGGGGTATTGCTTGTAAGTGTCCAGTTCGTTGCGCAACCCCTTGAGGTAGCCGCCTTCCAGCGCCAGGCCATCCACTTTGGGCGGCGCCGGCGGGGCGGGCGGGGCAGGCGTCGGTGCGACGGCAGCCTGTACCGGCTTCGCCGCAACCGCAGGTGCCGGCGTCGGCGTGGGTGTTGGCTTGGCAGCAACGACGGGCTTGGGCTTGGGGATCGGCTTGGGCTTGGGTTCAGGTTTTGGCAATGGCTTGGGCGGTGGCGGCGGCGGGGCCGGTTCGGCCTCTTCATCCTCGATGACCGGCGGTGGCGGCTCTTGCTCCACCACGGGTTCGGGGACCACTTCGGGCTCCGGCTCGACCAAGGCCAGTTCAACCGCCGACTCGTCGTACTGCGGCTGGATTTTCAGGGGTTGGGACTGGATACCCAGTGCAATCAGCACCAGGGCGATCAGGGCCGGGACACTGCCCAGCAGCCGACGCGTACGAAACAGTACATACATGATCAGGACTTACGCGTGGCGATGGACACGGAGGTAAAGCCACCCAGGCGCAGGGTGTCCATGACTTCCACCAGGCGCGAAACCTCCACACCTTTGTCGCTGTTGACGATAATTGTCGATTTGGTATCAGGCTTTTCTGCCGCCTTCAGTGCCGGCACCAGAGCGTCGACCGCGAGGTCCTTGCCGTCGAGCTGCAACTGGCCTTCCAGACCCAGGGTCAGGATGAATTTGTTCTGCGGCTTGAGTTGTTGTGAGCTGCTCGCGCTGGGCAATTGAGTCTTCATGCCGAGTGCCGGAATCACGTTCAAGCTCACCAGTACGAAAAACACCAGGAGGAACATCATCACGTCGATCATTGGGATCAACTCAATGTGCGCCTTGCGTTTCTTGGGCTCATCCCAGGTTCTCATTCTGTTACCCCGTAATTGAATTAGGGGCGACACGCTAACAGTCAAAAATGACCGAATGGTTAACATTAATTTACGTTTTAAAGGCTCTAGGACGCGTCTTACAGGCGTTTAACCTTGCAGTTTTATGACGTAATGAAATTGACACGAAGGGCGTACATCCTTGAAGAATTTATCTCGAGAGCCCGCTCGTATGTTCACTGCATTGCCTCATATATCCACACCGCGGCTCCTATTGCGGGCGCTGGAAATGGATCAGGCCGAGACACTGTTCCACCTCGCCAACGGGCCGAAAATCGCCGACAACACGGCGAATATCCCGTCGCCCTACACCCTGGAAACGGCGCAGGGGTTTATTGCCGGGAACGCCGAAAAATACCGCGCGGGTGAGTTGTTGAGCCTGGGTATGCATGTACGTGAAACCGGTGTGTTGATCGGCATCGTCAGCCTGCGACTTAACCCTCGTCATCACTATGGGCAGTTGGGTGGCTGGGTGGCGGCGCACTGTCGCAACCAGGGTTATGCGGCTGAAGCGGCGAGCGCGGTGATGGATTTCGGGTTTGCCGAACTGGGGTTGCAGCGGGTGGGCAGCCAGTGTTTTGGCCGCAATAAGGAATCGGCGCGGGTCATGGAGAAAATCGGCCTGCGTTATGAGGGCTGTATGCGCCAAGCGTTTCTCAAGAACGGCGTGTATGAGGACTTGCTCGGCTTCGCCACCGTACGCGGTGACTGGGAGCGCCGAGTGTGACTGGTGCAGTGGACCATGATCGGCGGCGGGTACTCAGTGGTTTTGCCATCGCCACCGCGTTTTCGATTCTCAGCCCCTTTGCGCGCAGTGCTGGGGTTGATTATCCGTTTACCCTTGGCGTGGCATCCGGTGACCCGCTGCCGGATGGCTTTGTGATCTGGACGCGCCTGGCACCGTGGTTTAACGCAGCGGATGGGCGGGGTGGCTTGAGCCGCGCCGTGCCGGTGCGTTGGCGGGTGGCCAGCGATGCGGCGATGCAGCGCATCGTGAAACAGGGTGAGGTCATGGCAACCGAACATTTCGCCCATTCGGTGCATGTCGAGGTGGCGGGGCTGGAGGCGGGCAGGCCGTATTGGTACCAGTTCGAAGGCCTCGGCGCACAGAGCGCGGTGGGCCAGGCGCGCACGACGCCGCCGCTGCAGGCCATGGCGTCGGCACGGCTGGGGTTTGTCTCCTGCTCGCATTGGGAACGCGGTTACTTCAGTGCTTATCGCCACTTGGCGGCGGAGCAACCCGACCTGGTGTTTTTCCTTGGCGACTACATCTACGACAGTTCCCTTGCTGCGGACTCAGGCAAGATCATTCGCCCCCATGGCAGCGGTAATGCCGTGAGCTTGAGCGACTACCGCAACCGTTATGCGCTGTACAAAACCGACCCGGACTTGCAGGCCCTGCACGCCGCAGCGCCGAGCGTGGCGACCTGGGATGATCACGAGGTGCAGAACGACTACGCCGACCGTTGGTCCCAGGACCCGAAGATTCCAGTAACGCAATTTCTCCAGCAACGGGCTGCGGCGTACCAGGCCTTTTACGAACACATGCCGCTGCGCGCCAGCAGCCTGCCCAAAGGTCCGGACATGCGCGTTTACCGACGCCTGGACTACGGACGGCTGGCGCGTTTCCATGTGTTGGATGGCCGACAGTACCGCTCCGAACAACCCTGCATCCAGGCCAATGGCAGTCATCAGGGGCACATTGCTGCCAACACCTGCGCCGACCTGCGCGACCCCCGTCGCACGATGCTCGGCTGGCAGCAGGAAACCTGGCTTGACCAGGGGTTTGCGCAGTCGAAGGCGCAGTGGAATGTGATCGCTCAGGACTTGCTGGTAGCGCCACTGATCCAGCGCGATTTGACCAGCCACCAGATGGGCCACTGGACAGACGGCTGGGACGGCTACATGGCGAACCGCTCACGCATGCTGGCGTCCATCGAGCGTCATCAGGTGAAGAACCCGGTGTTCTGGGGCGGTGATATCCATTCGTTCTGGACCACCGACCTGCATGCCGACGCCAACAACCCGGACTCGCAGATTGTGGCCACCGAATTCGTCGGCAGCTCAGTGACCTCCGATGGCCCGCCCTTTGAGGCGTTCAGCCAGATCCTGCCGCTCAACCCGCATGTAAAGTTCTTCGACAGTCGACAACGCGGCTATGTGTCGGTGGAGCTGGAGGCTTCGAGCATGCTCACCCACTTTCGCGTGATTACCGACCCGCGTGACCCACAGGCCACCGTGTCGACGCTTAAGTCGTTTGTGGTGGAGCCGGGTCGGCCGGGGGCGATTGCGCTTTAATCCAGGCTATAGCGCACTGACAGCGCGCCTTTTTTCTCCGACAGGCCGAGGATCGTCACCTGGCCCAACTCGCTCAAGGCCTGCACATGTGTACCGCCACAGGCGTAGGAGGGCAATTCGCCAAAGCCCACTTCACGGGTGCCGTCTTCCAGGACCATGTGGCGCGGGTAGTCAGCGGCGATCCATTGGTTGATTTGAGCCTGGAGCGTCTCGGCGTCTATGGCCTGCGCCGCTTGCCCGCGGATAAAGGTGATTTTGCATTCGCCCGGCCAGTGATGAGCCTTGATCGGCATCCAGCCCAGGCTTTCACCGGCATTGCCAATCAAGTGCCCAGCGGAGTGCAGGCGCGTGTAAAGGGAGCGGCGTTGCGCATCGACCCGCGCGGTGATCGGGCCGAGTTCCACGGGCTGGCTGACATAATGCAGCACGCGGTCGGCTTCCTGGGTGACACGCACGACCTGGCTGTCGCCGAGCCAGCCGGTGTCAAACGGTTGCCCGCCACCTTGAGGATGAAAAATCGTTGATTGCAACGTGACGGCAAACTGGCCTTCGTGCGGGGTACAACTCAGCACTTCAAGCTCGGCCGTCAGGTGGTCGTGGGTAAAAAACAGGCGCTCGGTCATTATCTACATCCGCATCAAGGTTCTGCGGGCAGTATAAATAGTGCGCTGATGAGTGATAATCCATTCAAATATCAATGGACCTGTGCGTGATGAGCATCAATCTTCCTTTGCCGTTGCTGGGTGAAATGGCGATTTTCGTCAAAGTGGTGGAAACCGGCAGCTTTTCCGAAGCCGCGCGGCAACTGAGCGTTTCACCCTCGGCGGTAAGTCGCAGTATCTCGCGCCTGGAGCAAGCCCTGGCCACGCGCTTGCTGCAACGCACCACACGCAAGTTACGCTTGAGTGAGGGCGGTGAAGAGGTGTTCAAGCGCTGCCAGGAGATGGTCAACGCGGCGCGTTCGGTGATGGAAGTCAGCGGCCAGTTCACCCATGAAGCCGAGGGCCTGGTGCGTGTCAGCGTACCCAAGGCCGTCGGGCGGTTTGTGGTGCACCCGCATATGCCGGAGTTCTTGCGGCGCTATCCCAAGGTCGATGTACAGCTGATCCTTGAGGATCAGCATGTCGACCTGATCGACGACAATGTCGACCTGAGCATCCGCATCACCGATAGCCCACCGCCCGGATTGGTCGGCCGCCAGTTGTTGCCCATTGAACACTTGCTGTGTGCGACGCCGCAGTACCTGGCCGAGCATGGCACGCCAGGCCATCCCCATGACTTGCTGGAGCACAGTTGCATCTACCTCGGTGAAACACCGGGCGATTCACGCTGGAAATTCCGCCAGGGTGGCAAGGCGGTGACGGTGGGCGTGCGCGGGCGGTATGCGGCGAACCACACCGGGGTGCGGCTGGATGCGGTGTTGCAGCATGTGGGGGTTGGCAGTTTGCCGTATTTCACCGCGCGCCATGCTTTGGAAGAGGGGCGTTTGGTGCAGGTATTACCGGAGTGGGATTTTATTGCGTCCTACCATGGCGAGGCGTGGTTGCTGCATTCGCCCACACGGTATCTGCCGCCGAAGCTACGGGTGTTTATTGATTATCTGGTGGAGTGTATGGCGCGTGAGCCGACATTGCGCCGACGGTAGTGGCGGGTGCTGGCTTGTGTGGGAGCTGGCTTGCCTGCGATGACATCGCCTCGGTTTGAATGACCAACCGAGTCGCCTGCATCGCAGGCAAGCCAGCTTCCACAGAAAAACAGTGTGTCAGCCGAGATCAGTGGGTGCTCTGGTCTTGCGGCATCGCCAGCAGCTGCTTTTCCTGGTTCCAGTCGAACGGTTCGTCGTTCTGTTCGGCTTCAAAGCGACGTTCTTCCAGGGCCTGGTAAAGGTCCAGTTCGTCGTCCGGCATGAAGTGCAGGCAGTCACCACCGAAGAACCACAGCAGGTCGCGCGGCACCAGGTGGGCAATTTGCGGGTAGCGCAGGATGACCTGGCTCATCAGGTCCTGGCCCAGGTATTGGCTTTCGATCGGATCGATCGGCAGCAGGGCGCGCAACTCGTCGAAACGCTCCATGAACAAAGTGTGGCTTTCCTCGGGCACCTGTTCGGCTTCGCCGACGGCAACCAGGATGCTGCGCAAGTGGTCGAGCAAGACGAGATGATCGGCAACGACGTTGGACACGAGATAAGTCCTCTAAAGCAAAAACGGGCGCGAGAGTATATGCCTCTCGCGCCCGTTTTTATATGACCGCTGGTATCAGCGGACCTTACCCTCAGCCTGGGTCAGCTCTTCCTTGCTGAAATCATCCACGTCGATCACCTTGCGCCGCGCTGCTTCGGCATCGCGCAGGGTTTGCGCTTCGGCCGGTTGCAGCACCCCGGCGTGCAGGGCGGCATCGATGGCATGCTCGCCGGCAGTCGGTTTGACCTGGCCGCTTTTCAACGCGGCATGCAGTTTTTTCTGCAGCGGATGGCTGGCGCCGAGCAGGTCGTAGGCATGTTGCAGGGCGCCGACAGGATCTTCCGCCGATTGCGGGCGATAGCAGCCGGCCAGCAACTCCTCGAGGGTCGGGTCGCCTTTGGCGCGACCGATCACCGCAGCCACTTCGGCGTCCAGTGCATCGGACGGCCCGGTATGACGACGCCCGAACGGGAACACGATAACCCTCAGCAGGCAGCCGAGCACCTTGTTCGGGAAGTTGCTCAGCAGTTCATCCAGCGCACGCTCCGACTCGCCGAGGCTTTCTTCCATGGCCCAGGCGAATAGCGGCTCCAGATGGTCCGGCGAATCCAGGTCGTGATAACGCTTGAGCGCCGCCGACGCCAGGTACATATGGCTCAGTACATCGCCCAGGCGCGCCGACAGGCGTTCGCGTCGTTTCAATTCACCGCCCAGCAACATCATGCTCAGGTCGGCGAGCAGGGCGAATGCTGCGGCCTGACGGTTCAGCGCGCGGAAGTATCCCTGGCTCAAGCGGTTGCCCGGGGCTTTCTCAAAGTGGCCAACGCCCAGGTTCAGCACCAGCGTGCTGGCGGCATTGCTCACGGCAAAACCGATATGTTGCATCAGCAGGCCATCGAATTCCTTCAGCGCCTGGTCATGGTCTTCACGACCGGCCAGGGCCATTTCCTTGAGCACGAACGGATGGCAGCGAATCGCGCCCTGACCAAAGATCATCAGGTTGCGCGAGAGGATATTCGCGCCTTCCACGGTGATGAAGATCGGCGCGCCTTGCCAGTTGCGACCCAGGTAGTTGTTCGGGCCCATGATGATGCCCTTGCCGCCGTGTACATCCATGGCGTGGCTGATGCACTCGCGGCCGCGTTCGGTGAGGTGGTATTTGAGGATCGCCGACAGCACCGAGGGTTTCTCCCCCAAGTCCACGGCGTTGGCGGTGAGCATGCGCGCACTGTCCATCAGCCAGGCGTTGCCGCCGATGCGCGCAAGGGCTTCCTGAATACCTTCGAAGGCCGACAGCGGTACGTTGAACTGTTCACGCACCTGGGCATATTGCCCCGTCACCAGGCTGGTGAACTTGGCAGCGCCGGTGCCGACAGCGGGCAGGGAGATCGAGCGGCCCACCGACAGGCAGTTCATCAACATCATCCAGCCCTTGCCGAGCATTTCCTGGCCACCGATGAGGAATTCCAGGGGGATGAACACGTCTTTGCCCGAGTTGGGGCCGTTCATGAAGGCGGCGCCCAAGGGCAGGTGACGACGCCCGATTTCCACGCCGGGGGTGTCGGTCGGGATCAGCGCCAGGCTGATGCCCAGGTCTTCTTTGTCGCCCAGCAGGTGATCCGGGTCATGGGCCTTGAAGGCCAGGCCGAGCAACGTCGCCACCGGGCCGAGGGTGATGTAGCGTTTTTCCCAGTTCAGGCGCAGGCCGAGGGTTTCCTGGCCTTCCCATTCACCTTTGCAGATCACGCCGGTGTCGGGCATGGCGCCGGCGTCGGAGCCGGCCAGTGGGCCAGTCAGCGCAAAGCACGGGATATCATCGCCACGGGCCAGGCGGGGCAGGTAGTGGTTGCGCTGCTCATCGGTGCCGTAATGCAGCAGCAGTTCGGCCGGGCCGAGGGAGTTGGGCACCATTACGGTGGATGCCAGGTCGCCGCTGCGGGTGGCGAGTTTCATTGCAACCTGGGAGTGGGCGTAGGCAGAGAAACCCTTGCCGCCGTATTCCTTGGGAATGATCAGCGCGAAGAAGCCATGGGTCTTGATGTGTTCCCAGGCGGCGGGCGGCAGGTCCATGGCCTGGCCGATCTCCCAGTCGCTGACCATCGCACAGAGCTCTTCGGTGGGGCCGTCGATGAACGCCTGCTCTTCTTCGGTCAGTTGCGCCTTGGGGTAGGCCAGCAACTTGTCCCAGTCGGGGCGACCGCTGAACAGTTCGCCGTCCCACCACACGGTGCCGGCATCAATCGCGTCGCGCTCGGTCTCGGACATCGGCGGCAGGACTTTCTGAAACCAGCTGAACAGCGGCTTGGTGAAGTATTGGCGGCGCAGGTCGGGCAGCAGCAAGGGCACGGCGACGACGGCGGTCAACACCCAGAAGATCAGCAGCAGCCAACCCGGTGCGTGGCTCCAGGCGCCCATCGCCAACAGGTAAACGGCGACCACGCCCAGGGCGGGCAGGGGCGCGGTGCGGCGGTGTGCCAGGTAGGCAATGCCGACCACCAGAACCAGTATCCACAACAACAGCATATTCAATCCTCCGTGAAACCAGGGGCGAAACCACCATGGAGCTTAGTCGGCATCCGAAAAAGCGCGGTGATCAGGGTGTAACTAGTTGTACTGGGAGCACCATCACCAGGCGCCGACATTTGGCCGAATCGTCGTTATCTCCACGGCAGACCTGTCGTTACACTCCAGGCTTCCTTCGGAGATAAAGCTCATGGATACGTACCTGAATCCCAGCCGCTTCATCGATAGTGACCACCCTGCGGTGGTGGAGTTCGCCGAAAAACACCGTGGTCCCAGTGCGGATTTACGTGACCAGGCAGTCAGTCTTTATTACGCCGTACGTGAGGCGATTCGCTACAACCCTTACACCTTCAGCCGCGACCCAGGCACCTTGCGCGCCAGCTTCGCCTTGGCGGCCGGTGAAAGTTACTGTGTGCCCAAGGCCACCTTGCTTGCCGCCTGTGCCCGTCACTGCGGTATACCGGCGCGCATCGGTCTGGCGGACGTGCGCAATCACCTGTCGACGCCACGCCTGATCGCGTTGCTCAAAAGTGATGTGTTCGCCATGCACGGCTATACAGAGTTTTACCTGCGCGGCCGTTGGGTCAAGGCTACGCCGGCGTTTAATCAGCAACTGTGCGACGTGTTCGATGTGCCACCGCTGGAATTCGATGGCATCAACGACAGTGTGTTTCACGCGTTCAATCGTCAGGGGCAGCGCTCGATGGAATATGTGCTGGACCACGGGCAGTTTTCCGACGTGCCCGAGGCGTTTTTCTTCGCTCATATTCAGCAGTGTTACCCGCACCTGTTTGCCGAGGATATGCCGATCGTGTTGGCTGACATGCACTCCGATTTAAGCCGCGCGTGAAGCGGCGTATGCTGCTGCGTTCATCAAGCCATGTTCATTCACGATAAGGCGCGGTCATGCTGAAAATCTGGGGTCGTAAAAATTCATCAAACGTCAGGAAAGCACTCTGGTGCGCCGAGGAACTCGGCCTGGAATATGAAGCGATTGATGCGGGCGGGGCTTTTGGTGTGGTCGACACGCCGCAATACCGAGCGTTGAACCCCAATGGCCGGGTGCCGATGATCGAAGATGGCGACTTTGTGCTGTGGGAGTCCAACACCATCGTGCGTTACCTCTGCGCCAAGCAGGCGTCGAGCTGGTACCCGAGCGACCTGAAAGCGCGGGCCAATGCCGAAAAATGGATGGACTGGACCACTTCGACCCTCGCTGAGCCGTTCAAGGCCGTGTTCTGGGGCATCCTGCGCACTCCCGCAGAAAAGCAGAACTGGGACAGCATCAATGCCGGGCGCCAGGCCTGTATCGATGCCTTGAGCACCGTGGACAAAACGCTGGCGACGCAACCTTACCTGTCGGGCAATGCGATCGGCATGGGCGACATCCCCTTGGGCAGCTTTATCTACGCCTGGTTTGAAATGCCCATCGAGCGGCCTGCAATGCCCCATCTAGAGGCCTGGTACCAGCGCCTTAAGGAACGCCCGGCCTACCGCAAAGCCGTGATGACTGCGTTGACTTAATACCTACTATTAATACGGGTGACTGTACTTGTGCGGCGCAGGCAAGCACCATGCCTGTCATGCGCCGCCGTTGAACTACCTGGGCCGCGCCCTCATCTATTCTTTCTATTCCCTTCTTTGGTGCGTATTCCGATATGAGTTCCGCTCTGTCCATCCGGCAGCTAACCAAAACCTACGGCAACGGTTTCCAGGCCCTGAGTGGTATCGATCTGGACGTTGCCGAAGGTGACTTCTTCGCCTTGCTCGGCCCCAACGGTGCCGGCAAATCCACCACCATTGGTATCCTCTCGACCCTGGTCAACAAGACCAGCGGCACGGTGAATATTTTTGGGCATGACCTGGACAAATCCCCGGCGGCGCTCAAACGTTCCATCGGCGTGGTGCCCCAGGAGTTCAACTTCAACCAGTTCGAAAAGACCTTCGACATCGTTGTAACTCAGGCTGGCTACTACGGCATCCCGGCTAAAATCGCCAAGGAACGCGCCGAGCAGTACCTCACTCAGCTGGGCCTGTGGGACAAGCGTGACGTGCCTTCGCGCTCGTTGTCCGGTGGCATGAAGCGCCGCCTGATGATCGCCCGCGCGCTGGTGCATGAGCCGCGCCTGCTGATCCTCGATGAGCCGACCGCGGGCGTGGACATTGAACTGCGTCGATCGATGTGGGCCTTCCTCACCGAGCTGAACGAGAAGGGCATCACCATCATCCTCACCACCCATTATCTGGAAGAGGCTGAGCAACTGTGCCGCAACATCGGCATCATCGACCACGGCACCATCGTCGAGAACACCAGCATGCGTAACCTGCTGGGCCAGTTGCATGTGGAAACCTTCCTGCTTGACCTGAAAAACAACCTGTCGGTGGCGCCGCAACTGCTCGGCTACCCGAGCCGCCTGGTGGACGACCACACCCTGGAAGTCCAGGTGGACAAGGCCATGGGCATCACTGCGCTGTTCACCCAGTTGGCGGCCCAGAACATTGAAGTGCTGAGCCTGCGTAATAAAACCAATCGCCTTGAGGAGTTGTTCGTGTCCCTGGTGGAGAAAAATCTGGCGAAGGTGGCGGTATGAGTTCCGAACTGCAACCCAACATTGTCGCGCTGCAGACCATCGTTTACCGCGAGGTGAAGCGCTTTACCCGGATCTGGCCGCAGACGCTGCTGCCGCCGGCGATCACCATGGTCCTGTACTTCGTGATCTTCGGTAACCTGATCGGCCGCCAGATCGGCGACATGGGTGGCTTCACGTACATGGAGTACATCGTGCCGGGCCTGATCATGATGTCGGTGATCACCAACTCCTACGGCAATGTGGTCTCCAGTTTCTTCGGCAGCAAGTTCCAGCGCTCCATCGAAGAACTGATGGTGTCGCCGGTGTCGCCCCACACCATTCTGATCGGCTACACCCTGGGTGGCGTGCTGCGTGGCTTGATGGTCGGCGTGATCGTGACCTTGCTGTCATTGTTCTTCACCCACCTGCAGGTGCATCACCTTGGGGTCACCCTGCTGGTGGTCGTACTGACGGCGACGATCTTCTCGCTGCTGGGGTTTATCAACGCCGTATTTGCGCGCAATTTCGATGATATTTCGATTATCCCGACGTTCGTGCTGACGCCGCTGACCTATCTGGGCGGGGTGTTCTACTCCATCACCTTGCTGCCGCCGTTCTGGCAGACCGTGTCGCTGGCCAACCCGGTGTTGCACATGGTCAACGCCTTCCGCTACGGCATCCTGGGCGTATCGGATATCAAGATCAGCGTGGCGATCACCTTCATGCTGGTGGCCACCGTGGTGCTGTATGTCAGTTGTGCGCGGTTGCTGGTGAGCGGGCGCGGGATGCGTACGTAAGCTGCGATCACACACGGATAAAAAATATGGGAGGGGGCTTGCTCCCGATGGCAGTGGGTCAGTCAACCTATTCAGTGACTGGTCCACCCTCATCGGGAGCAAGCCCCCTCCCACATTGGGTTTTGTGCAGGATCTTCAGGCGTTCAGTGCCAACTCAATCAGCGCATGCAGCTCTTGTACCGTCAACGGTGCGGTTGAGAACAGAATGCGAAACACCGTCGGCGCCGCCAGCAGGTTGATCAGATGGTCCACGCTCGGCGGCGGTGGTGTGGCGCCTTGGTAGCGATCGACAATCGTCTGCAGCTGCCCGCTCAGGATGCTGACGCAGTACCCCGGGGTCACGCTGCACTGCACGTCACGCATCATGTTGCGACCCGGTTCTGAGCTCATTTCATCCAGGTATTGCTCGGCCCAGGCGTGCAGGTCACCGCGAAGGGTGCCGGTGTTGGCGGGCTCGCTGTCCGGGCGCAGGCGTTCCAAGGCCACGTCGGCGAGCAGGGCGGACAAGTCGCCCCAGCGCCGGTAGATCGTCGAGGGCGTCACGCCCGCGCGCGCAGCAATCATCGGCACGGTAACGCTGGAACGCTCATGGGCCTCCAGCAGTTCGCGCGCGGCGTTATGCACTGATTCTTGTACCCGGGCACTACGGCCTCCCGGGCGGAGGCCTTCTTTTATCGCCATGCGTAAAACCTTAACACAAAGAATTTGCTTTAAGCGCTTGCCAGTAGCACACTCCGCAAAAGCAAAATATTAGCTTTAGCGGAGTGTGCTTATGTCTAGCGTCATGCCTCAACGTTCCAGCCTGGCGTTCCTGGTCATCACGATGTTGACCTTCCTCGCTGCGTCCAGCGCGCCTACTCCGCTGTATCAGGTTTACCAGGACAGCCTGCATTTCTCCGCGGCCATGCTGACGGTGATTTTCGGCGTTTACGCGGTGAGCCTGTTAGCGGCGTTGTTGACCGTGGGTTCGCTGTCGGATTACCTGGGGCGCAAGCCGGTGATCTTCGTCGCACTGATCCTGAATATGCTGGCGATGCTGCTGTTTATCAACGCTGACAGCATCGCCTACTTGATTGCCGCCCGCGCGTTGCAAGGTTTCGCGACAGGCACGGCAACGGCGGTGCTGAGTGCCACGCTGCTGGACACCGACCGTTTGCGCGGCCCAATGCTCAATAGCCTGGCGCCACTCCTGGGCATGGCCAGTGGCGGCCTTGGCAGCGGCTTGCTCGTGGAGTTCGCACCACGCCCGACTCAATTGGTTTACTTCACACTGCTGGGGTTGATGGCTCTTCAGGCGGTCTGCATGTTGCGCTTGCCCGAAACCGTCAGCCGCATACCCGGTGCCTTGAAGTCGTTGGCGCCGACCCTGCATGTGCCGGAGCAAGCGCGCCGTGCCTTGTGGCTGGCGATGCCGCTGAATGTGGCGGTGTGGTCGCTGGGCGGGTTCTTTTCATCCCTGGCCCCTTCGCTCGTGCGGGCTGCGACCGGTTCGACCTCGCACCTGATTGGCGGCGGACTGGTGGCAGTCGTAACCCTGAGTGGCGCGGTAATGATTTACAGCCTGCGCGCGCGTGCGGCAGACAAGATCATGCGGCTGTCGGCGGTCTTGTTGGCGGCGGGTGTGGCGTTGCTGCTGGTCGCCGTGCAGAGTGCCAGTCTGTGGCTGTTTTTTGTCGCCAGTGTCATCGCAGGCTTGGGTTTCGGCGGCGGGTTCATGGGCAGTGTGCGCAGTATCGTGGGGTTGGCGCTGCCCCATGAACGGGCGGGCTTGATGTCTGCGTTTTACGTATTGAGCTACCTGGCGTTCTGCGTGCCGGCGCTGTTGGCGGGTAACCTTAGCCGGGTGTTTGGCCTCATCGCCACCACCGATGGCTACGGCGCCGTGCTGATTGTGCTGGCCCTCAGTGCGCTGGTCGGTTTGATGTTGCAGGATTCGGGGCGAGCCAGAACTGCGGTATAGGAAATATCGCTATATCGGCAAAACAGATAACAGTTAGAGATATTACCCGTTATATAGATATTCGTTCAGGTTCTATGATGGTTTCAACCTCATGCGAGGAAGAGGATTGCCATCATGACCTGCTCCAATACCATCAGCTATAAACCCTTCAGTCACTTGACCCGTCCTCGGGAAGTGATTCGCCAGTTCACCCCCAACTGGTTTGCCGCGACCATGGGCACCGGCGTGCTGGCGTTGGCCTTGGCCCAATTGCCCGTCAGTGTGCCCGGCTTGCACGCCATTGCCGAAGGGCTTTGGATGTTCACCATTGGCCTGTTTGTCCTGTTCAGCCTCTTGTATGCCGCCCGTTGGGTGATGTTCTTCAACGAGGCGCGGCGGATTTTCGGGCACTCCACGGTTTCGATGTTTTTCGGCACCATCCCGATGGGCCTGGCGACGATTCTCAATGGCTTGCTGCTGTTCGGCCTGCCACGCTGGGGCAGCGATGTCATACCGTTGGCTGAAGCAGTGTGGTGGTTGGATGTGGCGATGGCCCTGGCTTGCGGTGTACTGATCCCGTTCATGATGTTCACCCGCCAGGAACACAGCATCGACCAGATGACGGCCGTGTGGCTGTTGCCCGTGGTCGCGGCCGAAGTCGCTGCAGCCAGCGGTGGCCTGCTGGCGCCGCACCTGGTCGACGCCCATTCGCAACTGGTGATGCTGGTGACCAGCTACGTGTTGTGGGCGTTTTCCCTGCCGGTGGCGTTCAGCATCCTGACCATCCTGATGTTGCGCATGGCTCTGCACAAACTGCCCCACGCAAATATGGCTGCGTCGAGCTGGTTGGCGCTTGGCCCCATCGGCACCGGCGCCCTCGGCATGCTGCTGCTGGGCGGCGATGCACCGGCGATCTTCGCGGCCAACGGCTTGCCCGGTGTTGGCGAGATGGCCAACGGCATTGGCCTGGTGGCGGGCATCACCCTGTGGGGTTTCGGCTTGTGGTGGATGCTGATCGCCGTGTTGATTACCCTGCGGTACCTGCGTGCGGGCATTCCGTTCAACCTCGGCTGGTGGGGTTTTACCTTCCCATTGGGGGTTTACGCCTTGGCCACGCTGAAGCTTGCGAGCGTATTGCACCTGGGTTTCTTCAGTGTGTTTGGCACTGTGCTGGTGGTGGCATTGGCGCTGATGTGGCTGATCGTCGCCAAGCGCACCGTGCAGGGCGCCTATAAAGGTGAGCTTTTTGTTTCGCCTTGCATTGCGGGGCTAGGGAATAAGTAAGCGAGATTAGGTAAAGTCGTGGCCTGACAATCCAAGCCTTCAGGCCACGCAGGAACACGGACGATGAGCCACCCCTCACAATTCACCTTGCTGCGAACACGGCGTTTCCTGCCGTTTTTCGTTACCCAGTTACTGGGCGCCTTCAACGACAATATCTTCAAGCAATCGCTGATCCTGGCGATTCTCTACAAACTCACCCTCGACGGTGACCGCTCCATCTGGGTCAACCTGTGCGCCCTGCTGTTTATCCTGCCGTTTTTCCTGTTCTCGGCGCTGGCCGGGCAATTTGGCGAGAAATTCAACAAGGACGCATTGATCCGTGCGATCAAGATTGGTGAGATCGTGATCATGGCCGTAGGCGCCACGGGCTTCCTGTTCAATCACCTGGAACTGATGCTGCTGGCGCTGTTTGCCATGGGCACGCACTCGGCGCTGTTCGGCCCGGTCAAGTACTCGATCATGCCCCAGGCCCTGCACGACGATGAGCTGGTGGGAGGTAACGGCCTGGTGGAAATGGGCACGTTCCTGGCGATCCTGGCTGGCACCATTGGCGCCGGGATCATGATGTCGTCCACCCATTACGCACCGATCGTGGCGGCGGCGATTGTCGGTGTGGCGGTGCTGGGTTACCTGGCCAGCCGCAGCATTCCGCGCGCGGCGGCGTCTACGCCAGAGCTGCGGCTGAACTGGAATATTTTCAGCGAATCCTGGGCCACCCTGCGTTTGGGCCTGGGGCAGACGCCGGCAGTGTCGCGCTCGATTGTCGGCAACTCGTGGTTCTGGTTTGTCGGCGCGATCTACCTGACGCAGATCCCGGCTTACGCCAAGGAATGGTTGTACGGCGACGAAACCGTGGTGACGCTGATCCTCACGGTGTTCTCGGTGGGTATCGCGCTGGGCTCGATGCTTTGCGAAAAGCTCTCAGGTCGCAAGGTGGAAATCGGCCTGGTGCCGTTCGGTTCATTTGGTCTGACCGTGTTTGGCCTGCTGCTGTGGTGGCACTCCGGCGGCTTCCCGCAGAACGTCCAGGCGAACGATTGGCTGGCGGTGCTCGGTTACGGACAGGCGTGGTGGGTGCTGTTCGATATCCTTGGGCTGGGTGTGTTCGGCGGCTTTTATATCGTGCCGCTGTATGCGCTGATTCAGTCGCGCACCGCCGAGAACGAGCGCGCGCGGGTGATCGCAGCCAACAATATTCTCAACGCACTGTTCATGGTGGTCTCGGCGATCGTGTCGATCCTGTTGCTGAGTGTGGCCAAGCTGTCGATCCCGGAGCTGTTCCTGGTGGTGTCGCTGCTCAACATTGCGGTCAACACCTACATCTTCAGGATCGTCCCCGAGTTCACCATGCGTTTCATGATCTGGCTGCTCAGCCATTCCATGTACCGGGTGGAGCATCGCAATCTGCAGCTGATTCCGGATGAAGGCGCAGCCTTGCTGGTGTGCAACCACGTGTCGTTCGTCGATGCGCTGTTGATCGGTGGCGCAGTGCGTCGGCCGATTCGCTTTGTGATGTACTACAAAATCTACCGTTTGCCGGTGCTGAACTTTATCTTCCGTACGGCCGGGGCGATTCCGATTGCCGGGCGTAACGAAGATATCCAGATCTACGAAAAGGCTTTCACGCGGATTGCCCAGTACCTGAAAGAAGGGGAGCTGGTGTGCATCTTTCCGGAAGGCAAATTGACGGCCGACGGTGAGATGAATGACTTCCGTGGCGGCGTGACGCGCATTCTCGAAGAGACACCGGTGCCGGTGATTCCGATGGCGTTGCAGGGGTTGTGGGGGAGTTTCTTCAGTCGCGATCCGAACAAGGGGTTCTTTCATCGGATCTGGTCGCATGTCACGTTGGTGGCGGGCGAGCCTGTTGCGGTGGAGGCGGCGACGCCTGCGCAGTTGCAGGAGCGAGTAGGGGTGTTGCGGGGGAGTGTCAGGTAGTTTTTTGTTGCCTGTCAGGGCCCCTTCGCGAGCAAGCCCGCTCCCACAGTTGACCGAGTTGTTCAAGCGAACGCGGTTGAGTGTGGGAGCGGGCTTGCTCGCGAAAGCGATAGTGGCTCAGGCGCTGATCTTGAGGCCTACCAACCCGCAAATGATCAACGCCACACTCGCCAACCGAAACAACGCCATGGATTCCCCAAACAGGATAATCCCGGCGATTACCGTGCCCACCGCGCCCACACCCGTCCAGATGGCATAGGCGGTGCCCAGCGGCAGTTCCTTCATGGCCAGCCCCAGCAGGCCGAGGCTGATAGCCATGGCGGCAATGGTCAGGGCCGTTGGCAGCGGTTTGCTGAAACCGTCGGTGTACTTCAGGCCGACCGCCCAGCCGACTTCAAACAGCCCGGCAAAAAACAGAATGATCCAGGACATGATGACCTCCAAACTATAGCTGGGGTCGTCCCCGGAATTAGCGCTTGAAAGCGTCGCGAGGTCGTCCCCGCGAAGCTCGGTAGAGTGCCGAATATTGATCGGGCGATCAAGTTTTTGGCGTGTCCTGCAAAGCGCGACGGTCTTCCTTTTCGCTCATTCTGCGGAAGTAAGTCGACAGCAAAGCCCCGGAAATATTGTGCCAGACGCTGAACAGCGCACTCGGCACCGCCGCCAGCGGCGAAAAGTGCGCGCTGGCCAGTGCGGCGCCCAGCCCGGAGTTCTGCATGCCCACTTCCAGCGCCAGCGATTTGCGCTGTGCCAATGGCAGCTTGAACAACCGACCGGTGAAGTAGCCCAGCAGGTAGCCAAAGCTGTTGTGCAACATCACCACGGCCATGATCAGCAGGCCGGACTCGGCGATCTTCGCCTGGCTCGCCGCAACCACCGCCGCGACAATGATCACGATGCTGACCACCGACACCAGCGGCAACACCTCCACGGCATGGCGGACCCGCTCGCCGAGCACACGTTGCGCCACCACGCCGAGCACGATCGGCAGCAGCACCACTTGCAGGATCGACCAGAACAACTCCATGAACGGCACCGGCAGCCAGGCCGACGCCAGCAGCCAGATCAACGCCGGTGTGAGCAGCGGGGCGAGGAGGGTGGTGACGGCGGCGATTGCCACCGACAGCGCCAGGTCGCCCCGCGCCAGCCAGGTCATCACGTTGGACGACGTGCCGCTTGGGCAGCAGCCGACCAGAATCACGCCGACGGCAATTTCCGGCGGCAGGTGGAACGCCTGGCACAGCAACCAGGCCACGCCCGGCATGATCACAAAGTGCGCGACTACGCCGAGTGCGACGCGCCACGGGTGGCGGGCGACCTCGGCGAAATCTTCAAGTTTTAAGGTCAGCCCCATGCCGAACATCACCAGGCCCAACAGCGGCACGATGGCGCCTTTGAGGCCAATGAACCAGCTGGGCTCAAGGAAGGCGAGGACCGCGAAAACCAGCACCCAGTAGGCGAAGGTATTGCCGACAAAGCGACTCAAGGCGGCGAGAGCACGCATGGGGATGTCCTTGTTATCAGGTAAGTTCGGGAGTGCTGATGTTTGCTTGGAAACCCAATCAAATGTGGGAGCGGGCTTGCTCGCGAATGCGGTGAATCAGTCAGCCTATTAAGTGACTGACACTGCGCATTCGCGAGCAAGCCCGCTCCCACATTTTGATCTTCACATGGCTTAGATGCCTTGTGGCGTCTCTTCGCCGCCAAGTGCCTCAACCAACGCCGGCAGGAACTCGCCGAACGTCAGCATCATCAGGGTAAAGCTGGCGTCCAGTTGGCCCAGGGCTTCGTCGCCGCCGTCCTGTTCGGCCTGATCCTGCAGCAGGTCTTCGAACTTCAGGCGCTTGACGGTCATCTTGTCGTCGAGCATGAAGGACAACTTGTCCTGCCAGGCCAGGGACAATTGGGTCACGACTTTGCCGGTGGTCAGGTGCAACTGGATTTCTTCGCTGGTCAGGTCCTGGCGCTTGCAGCGCACAATGCCGCCATCTTCGTGGGTGTCGCGCAGTTCGCATTCGTCGAGGACGAAGAAGTCATCGGCCGGTTTTTGGGTGGTGACCCAGTCGGTCATGATCGCAGTCGGTGCGGTTTTAACCGTCAGCGGGCGTACCGGCAGGGTGCCGATCACTTCGCGCAGGGTCGACAGCAAGTCTTCGGCGCGTTTCGGGCTTGCCGAGTTGACCAGGATCAGGCCCTGTTTCGGCGCGATGGCGGCGAAGGTCGACGAGCGACGAATAAACGCACGCGGCAGGAAGGCCTGGATGATTTCATCCTTGATCTGGTCCCGTTCCTTTTTATAGACCTTGCGCATTTGCTCGGCCTCGATCTCTTCGACTTTCTCTTTCAGTGCGTCACGCACCACGCTACCTGGCAGGATGCGTTCTTCCTTGCGCGCGGCGATCAGCAGGAAGTCACCGCTGACGTGAACCAGGGGAGCGTCTTCACCTTTACCGAAAGGCGCGACGAAACCGTAAGTGGTCAACTCCTGGCTTGCACAAGGGCGCGCCAGTTTGGTGGCCATTGCCGCTTCCAACGCCTCGGCATCAACAGGCAGATCTTGGGTCAGGCGATAGATAAGCAGGTTCTTGAACCACATGGGGTGAGTCTCTCCTTTATACAAAGGGGGGCATTATTCTCTTGATCAGGGCTGAGGCCAACCCTGCCTAAGCCATTGGAAGGCCTCAAAAAAAAGATTTAAGAAAGTGCTTGCCAGACTTAGGGTCGCTCCGTAGAATGCGCGCCACACCGAAGCGAAGGGTGATTAGCTCAGCTGGGAGAGCGTCTGCCTTACAAGCAGAATGTCGGCGGTTCGATCCCGTCATCACCCACCATTCGTTTCAAGTGTTACGCGCAGCGGTAGTTCAGTCGGTTAGAATACCGGCCTGTCACGCCGGGGGTCGCGGGTTCGAGTCCCGTCCGCTGCGCCATATTCGGTAACCTGGAACACTGAACGCCAGGTCACCACAGAAAGCCCGCTCATTGAGCGGGTTTTTTTTGTCCGAAATACGGCAAACAATCACGCAATGAAGTTTTTTTAAATAAATTGCATTTAAATCAACACATTACGTTTTTTTGTTGTATGATGCGCCCACACCGAAACGAAGGGTGATTAGCTCAGCTGGGAGAGCGTCTGCCTTACAAGCAGAATGTCGGCGGTTCGATCCCGTCATCACCCACCATTCGCTTCAAGTGTTACGCGCAGCGGTAGTTCAGTCGGTTAGAATACCGGCCTGTCACGCCGGGGGTCGCGGGTTCGAGTCCCGTCCGCTGCGCCATATTCGGTAACCTGGAACACTGAACGCCAGGTCACCACAAGAAGCCCGCTCATTGAGCGGGCTTTTTTTGCCTGCGATTCAGCGCAGCGACTCAACGGTCGGCGCCGCGGCTATTGGCGCAACTTCGCGTCGGCTCAGGAACACAAAGACCACCGCCGCTGTAGACAGGGTGAGTCCTGCCAGCAATTGCAGCAAGGTATTGAAGCCCGCAAGGTAGGCCGTGCGCAGCAATTCCAGTGGGATGTTTGCACTGGCGTCTCGGACGTCGCCCATGACCAACTGCTGGGCAAGCACTGCCGCGTCCTGCGCAGTGCCTGCGGGCAGATGATGGGCAACCAGTGCGCTCAACACGGCAACCGTGATTGCCAGCGCCACCCCTTCACTGGCGACTCGGGTTGTATTGAAAATGCCTGCCGCCATGCCCGCGCGCTCCTTGGGTACCACACTGATCGCCAGGCCATCCATCAAACCCCACGGCAAGCCCGTGCCGATCCCGATGACCAGCAGTGCGGCGACGGTCTGCAACGGCTGGCCGATCCTGGCCAGGCTCAACCCGTACAAGCCCGCAGCCGCAATCAACAGGCCAACGGCGCACAGTACGCCCGCCGACAGCCAACGTGTCAGCGTTGCGGCAATAATCGGTACGACCAGCATGGGTGCGGACAGCGCCAGCATCATTAAACCCGCCTCAAATGCGCTGGCGCCTTCGACACCCATAAACCGCAGCGGTAACAGTACGATCAGGACGATGTAGCAGTAACAGGTGCCGATCGGCAGCAACTGCACGCCAATAAAGCGCACAAAGCGAAACAGCCGCAGGTCGAGCATCGGTTGGCTCGTATGATTTTCAACCCGAATAAATACCAGCAAAAACACCGCTGCTGCCGCCAGCAGATACCGGGTCGTTGCTGAGCCCCAGCCGTGTTCCGGTGCCAGAATGACCGCCGTGGTCAAGCTCACCAGCATGGCCGAAAAGGTCAGCACGCCGGCCACGTCCAGGTGCAGCGCCTGCGGGTCGCGGCTCTCACGCATGTTGGGCACGGCGAACAGCAGTGAGAGCCCCGCCAGCAATGCCGTGCCCAGGAAAATCGCGCGCCAGCCCCAGTGTTCGATCAGCAGCCCCGACAGCAGCGGGCCAAACGCCAGGCCCGCGCCGAAAGTAGTGCCCAGCAGGCTGAAGGCACGCGTCCTGGCATGGCCATCAAACACCTGTGCCAGCGCCGCACAGCTACTGGCCAACGCAATGGCCGCCGCAACGCCTTGCACCCCGCGCACTATATCCAGCCAAAGAATGCCCGGCGCCACGGCCAGCAGCAGGGAGGCCACGGTAAACAGCGCCATGCCCCACAAGAACAAGCGCTTGCGCCCATAGAGGTCGGCGAGGGTGCCGGCGGCCATCAACAAACTGCCGAAACTGAGCATGAACGCGTTGGTGACCCACACCAGTTGCGTGGGGTGGGCGGCAAATGCCTGGCCGATAAACGGCGTCGCCACCGCGCCGCCGGTAAAGCTCATGGGCAGCACCAGGGCTGCCAGGCAAATGGCTGCCAGAATCGAATAGCGACCATGGGCGGGTTCGACTGTGTTCATCGCGTACATTCCTAACGTTCTATGAAGATAAAGACTCTAATCAGGATGTAATTACCGATAAACAGGCCTACATTCCGTTCATAGCGGACGATAAGGATGTAATGGTGTGACCGATAATCTCAGTGGTGTGATCGCCTTCGTGAAAACCGCAGAAGCACTCAGCTTCACAGGCGCGGCGCGGGCGATGGGGATTTCCGCCTCGGCGGTGGGCAAAAATGTGGTCAAGCTGGAGGCATCGTTGAATGTCCGGCTGTTGCACCGCAGCACGCGTAAGGTCAGCCTGACTGCCGAAGGTCAATTGTTCTACGATCGTTGTCGGAAAATTCTCGATGACCTGCAGGACGCCCGCGCCATGCTTTCCCATGCCATGCAGGCCCCGCGCGGCAAATTGCGGGTCAGCCTGCCCACCATCGGCTATCGCTTCCTCTTTCCCCACCTGCTCGCGTTCAGGCAAGCCTATCCGGAGATTGAATTGGAGCTGGATTTCAACGACCTCCTGGTGGATGTGATCGAGGAGGGCTTCGACGTGGTGATTCGCAGCGGCGGCCTCGCCGATTCGACGTTGATGGCCCGTAAACTCGGACCTTTTCGCTTTTTACTGTGCGCATCACCCAAATACTTGCGTGCTAACGGGCGTCCGGAAACCCTCGGTGATCTTGAGCGCCATCAGTGCCTGCGTTATCGCTTTGCAACCACCGGCAAAGTCATGGAATGGACCTTGTCCGCCAACCCGGCGATCACCCAATTACGCCTTCCTACTGCGCTGACCTTGAACAACATGGAAGCCATGCTCATGGCCGCCACCGATGGGCATGGCATAGCCTACGTGCCGGACTTTCTGGCCCGGGACGCGCTGGCGCAGGCACAGCTGGAAACCGTGCTGGACGGGCATTCCGATGACCAGGGCCAGTTCTGGGCGCTGTGGCCCTCGAGCCGGCATCTCTCGCCAAAAATCCGCGTATTTGTGGACTTTGTCGCCGAACGCCTTTTTACAACCCCATCAACCGATACCCCACCTGCAACTCGGTAATGAAATGCTGCGGCTGCGCCGGGTCCTCTTCCAGCTTTTGCCGTAAGTGCGCCATGTGCACCCGCAAATAGTGGGCGCGGTCCACGTAATCCAGGCCCCACACTTCCAGCAATAATTGCCGGTGGGTCAGCACCCGGCTCTGGCCGCGAATCATCGCGCAGAGCAGGCGGTATTCGATGGGGGTGAGATGCACAGGCTGGCCCTGGCGCCATACCTCGTGGGTCGACAGGTCGACTTCAATCCCGCCAAACGCGACCTTGCTGGTGGCTGCCACGGTGCCGGTCTGACCATGCCTGCGCAGTTGGGCGCGGATGCGTGCGAGCAACTCGGGCACACCGAACGGCTTGGTCAGGTAATCATCGGCACCTGCGTCCAGGGCGGCAACTTTCTCTTCTTCGCGATCACGCGCCGACAACACCAGAATCGGCACTGCCAACCAACCGCGCAGTTCACTGATCAGTTGTTTGCCATCGCCATCCGGCAGGCCGAGGTCGACGATCACCAGGTCCGGTTGACGGCTCGCCGCATGGATCAGCGCGCGTTTGACGCTGTCGGCCTCGAACACCTGAAAACCTTCATCCTGCAGGGCGATCCCGACGAAGCGGCGGATATTGGCTTCGTCTTCAACAATCAAAATGCGTGCGGTGCTCATAAGGCTTCCATGGGCGGGGGTGTGCCCGCCGGTAAAGTGATGATGAAGTGCATGCCGCATGCCTCAACGGCGTTGGCTTCGATGCGCCCGCCGTGGGCTTCGACGATGCGTTTGGCCAGTGCCAGGCCCAGGCCGATGCCGGCGACGGATGATTCCTGCTGGCCGCGCGTGAAGGGTTCGAACAAGTTAGCCGGCGCCCGGCCCGGGCCGTTGTCGCTGACGTCCAGCACAATGGTGTCCGCAGCAGAGCGGGCGGCGACGGTAATGCTGCTGCCTGGCGGGGTGTATTTGGCGGCGTTGTCCAACAGGTTGACCAGCACCCGTTCGATCAACAGCGCGTCGATTTCCACCAGTGGCAACCGCGGGTCCAGTGCGGTGTGCACGCAGTGTTGCGCCAGAGGTTCACGTAACTGGCGCAGTGCGCTGCCGACGATTTCTTCCAGCGAATGCCACTGCCGGTTCAGGCGCACACCGCGTTCCTGCATGCGGGCCATGTCCAGCAGGTTTTCGATCAGCCGCTGCATTGACGTCGCTTGTTCATGGATGCCGTGCAGCAACTCGGTCAGCGGGCCTGGTGGGGCGTGGGGCAGGGCGGTGTCGGCGGCACCGATCAGGGTGGTCAAAGGGGTACGCAGGTCGTGGGATATTGCCGCGAGCAGGGTGTTGCGCATCTTTTCGCCTTCCATCTGCACCAGCGTGCTTTGCGCGACTTCGACGAAATGCACCCGCTCCAGCGCAATCGCCAACTGGCTCATGCAGGCTTCCAGCAGGCGGCGCTCCTGCGGATCGCTCAAGCGTTCGCTCTGGGCCAGCTCCAGCACCAGCACGCCGCGTACGCGCATCGGTGCCTTGAGCGGCAAGTAACACCCTTTGGCCGCCGACAAGGTGTCGGTGCCGTGACCGGCGGCCTGGCCGTGGTCGTAGGTCCATTGGGCGATGCTCTCGTCAATCGGCAACCCGCCCGCGCCCACGCTGTGCACGCCGTCGGCGGCGTCCGGCAGCGCCAGGCCTACGCGTGCTTCGAATACACCGCTGAAGGTGCGCAGCGCGACTTCACTGATTTGCTCCACCGTCAGCGCCGCCGACAGGTCGCGAGCCAGTCGCGCCAATGAGGTGGCGCGCCGTTCGCGCGCGGCGGCGGTGCGTGCTTCGTGGCGCAGGCGCGCAGTGAGTTGCCCGGTGATCAGGGCGATGCCGAGCATCAGTGCAAAGGTGAAGAAATACTGGGTGTCAGTGACGGTAAACGAGTAGCGCGGCTGCACGAAAAAGAAGTCGAAACACAGCACCGCCAGCATCGCGGCCCAGACGCCCGGGCCACGTCCGTAACGCAGGGCCACCAACACCACGGTGAGCAAAAACAGCATGACGACGTTGGCCAGGTCGAACACTTGCAGCAGCAATGCAGCAATGGCGCTGGCGGCGAAACAGGCGAGTGTGGCCCACAGATAGGCCAGGACTCTGCCCGGTGCAGGTGTCGGTTTTTCGATGGCAGGCGCAGGCCCCGGCACTGCACCGTGGGCTATCACGATCTGATCAATCTGCGGGTGATGGCGGCTGATCCGGTCGCTGACCGACTGATGCCAGAACCGCCACGCCTGGCGCGGATGGTGGCCGAGCACTAGGCGATTGGCGTTGTGCTCACGGGCACAGGCGACCAGCGCGTCGGCGACGTCCATGCCCGGCAGTGTTGCCGTGTCGGCGCCGAATTCGCTGGCCAGGGTCAGGGTTTTCATGGCCGTCAGATAGCGCTTGGCGCCGCGGCCCTGGGCTGATGCGACATGCACCACGATCCAGTCCGCTTCGAGTTTTTGCGCCAGGCGCGCGGCTTCGCGCACCAGGCGCTCATCGCCCGCGTCGCCCGCTACACCCACCAGCAGCCGTTCGCGCGCTGGCCATAAGGCTTTGATTGACTGTTCGCGGCGGTATACGCGCATCTGCGTGTCGACCCGGTCCGCTGTGCGCCGCAGCGTCAGTTCACGCAGGGCCAGCAGGTTGCCCTTACGGAAGAAATGTTTTGAGGCCCGTTCGGCGTGTGGGCCGAGGTAGACCTTGCCGTCCTTGAGGCGTTGCAGCAGATCATCGGGCGGCAGGTCGATCACCACCACTTCGTGGGCGTTATCGAAGACGTGATCGGGCACGGTTTCACGCACGCGGATGCCGATGATTCCACTGACCAGATCATTCAGGCTTTCCAGGTGCTGGACGTTGAGGCTGGTCCACACGTCGATACCGGCGCCGAGCAATTCTTCTACGTCTTGCCAGCGTTTGGGGTGACGCGAGCCGGGCACGTTGCTGTGGGCCAGTTCGTCCACCAGCACCACGGCGGGGTGCCTGTGCAAGGCGGCGTCGAGGTCGAATTCGCTGAGCGCGAAGTCGCGGTGCAGCAGGGCGGCGCGCGGCAGTTGTTCGAGGCCATCGAGCAGCGCCGCGGTTTCCGCGCGGCCATGGGTTTCCACCACGCCGGCGAGTACGTCACGGCCCAGGGCGACTTCGCGTTGCGCCGCTGCGAGCATCGCACAGGTCTTGCCCACCCCAGCATTTGAGCCGAAGTAGATACGCAATTTGCCGCGCAAGGCGGCCTGTTCTTCCAGCTGTACCCGGGCCAATAGGGCGTCGGGGTCGGGGCGTTCGTCGTTTAATGCGGGCATGTCATTCCTGTTGAATACAACACATTTAACGGTGGGAGCTGGCAAGCCAGCTCCCACAGTTGAGTGACGGTGTGGCTTACACCAAGCCCAACCCGCTGAGCAGCATGTCGATCAACTTGATCCCGGCGAACGGCACCAGCACACCGCCCACGCCGTAGATCAACAGGTTGCGATTGAGCAACGCCGCCGCGCCGATGGCCCGGTAAGTCACGCCGCGCAAGGCCAAGGGGATCAACGCGACAATGATCAGCGCGTTAAAAATCACCGCGCTGAGAATCGCCGAGTTGGGGCTGCTCAGGTGCATCACGTTCAAGGCGCCGAGCTGTGGGTAGGTCGCGACAAACGCGGCCGGGATGATCGCGAAATACTTGGCCACGTCATTTGCCACGCTGAACGTGGTGAGGGCGCCGCGGGTCATGAGCATCTGTTTGCCGACCTCGACCACTTCGATCAACTTGGTCGGGTTGCTGTCGAGATCGACCATGTTGCCGGCCTCTTTGGCGGCCTGGGTGCCGCTGTTCATCGCCACCGCTACGTCGGCCTGGGCCAGCGCCGGCGCGTCGTTGGTGCCGTCGCCGGTCATGGCCACGAGCTTGCCCTGGGCCTGGTAGTCGCGGATCAGTTGCAACTTGTCTTCCGGGCGAGCCTCGGCGAGGAAATCATCCACCCCGGCTTCCACCGCAATCGCGGCGGCCGTCAGGCGGTTGTCGCCGGTGATCATCACGGTCTTGATGCCCATGCGCCGCAGTTCGGCAAAGCGTTCCTTGATGCCGCCTTTGACGACGTCCTTAAGCTCAACCACACCCAAGGCTTTGGCACCGTCGGACACCACCAGCGGTGTGCTGCCACGCCGTGACACTTCATCGACTTTGGCCTGCAGCGCGGCCGGGAAAGTGCCGCCCAAGGCCTCGATGTGGCTGCGAATCGCATCCGCTGCGCCCTTGCGAATCGCCCGGCCTTCCGGCAGGTCGACGCCGCTCATGCGCGTTTGCGCGGTGAAGTGCACGAAGCTGGCGCCCAGGGCGTTGATATCGCGCGCGCGGATGTCGAACTTCTGCTTGGCCAGCACCACGATGCTGCGACCTTCCGGGGTTTCGTCGGCCAGGGACGCCAGTTGCGCGGCATCGGCCAACTCGGCTTCCTTCACGCCCGGTGCCGGCAAAAAGCTGCTGGCCTGGCGGTTGCCCAAGGTGATGGTGCCGGTCTTGTCCAGCAGCAACACATCCACATCGCCTGCCGCCTCGACGGCACGGCCGGAGGTGGCAATGACATTGGCCGACATCATCCGGCTCATGCCCGCCACGCCGATGGCCGAAAGCAGGCCGCCGATGGTTGTGGGGATCAGGCACACGAGCAACGCCACCAACACCGTGGCACTGATCACGCTGCCGCTGCCGCTCATGGCCACGGCGAAGATCGAGTAGGGGCTCAAGGTGGCGATGACCAGCAGGAACAGCAAGGTCAGGCCCACCAGCAAAATCGTCAGCGCGACTTCGTTGGGCGTCTTCTGGCGCTTGGCCGATTCGACCATCGAGATCATGCGGTCCAGGAACGATTCGCCCGGGTTGACGCTGATGCGCACCACCAGCCAATCGGACAGCACGCGCGTGCCGCCGGTGACCGAGGAGAAGTCGCCACCGGCCTCGCGAATCACTGGCGCCGATTCACCGGTGATCGCGCTCTCATCCACCGAGGCCACGCCTTCAATCACTACACCGTCCAGCGGCACCAGGTCGCCGGCTTCGATCAGCACTACGTTGTCCCTGCGCAACAAGCTGGCTTCCATTGGCAGCCAGGCTGCGCCATGACGCGGTTGTTGCAGTAACTTGGCCAGGGTCTGGCGTTTCATGCCGCGCAGGCTCGCGGCCTGAGCGCGGCTGCGACCTTCGGCCAGGGCTTCGGCGAAGTTGGCGAACAGCACGGTGAACCACAGCCACAAGGTGATGCTGAGGATAAAGCCGCTGGGCGCCTCACCCTTGCCACCCAGGGACTGGAACCACAGCAAGGTCGTGAGGATGCTGCCCAGGTAGACCACGAACATCACCGGGTTTTTCCACTGGGCCTGGGGCAGTAATTTCTTCAGCGCATCGACGCCGGCAGTGAGCACGATGCGCCGATCAAACAGGGGTAAACGAGCATTCTTCATGAGGGACATCTCTTACTCACTGACCGCAATAGAGGGCTGACGCGCATCCAGCGCCAAGTTGAGTTGCAGCACATTCACCCGTGGCTCGCCGAGCAAACCAAGGGTGCGGGCGGCGGTGTGGTCGTTGAGCAGTTGCAGCAGTTCGGTTTCGGGGATCTGCCGCAAGCGCGCCACCCGCGCCAGTTGCAGCCGGGCGTTGGCCACCGAGATGTGCGGGTCCAGGCCCGATGCGGAAGCGGTGACCGCGTCCACCGGTACCGATGCGTCGGCGGGCAGGCCGTTGTCCTGGCGATAGGCTTTGGCGCGTGCGCTGACCTGGTCCACCAGTTTCTGGCTGGTCGGCCCCAGGTTGCTGGCGCCGCTTGCGCCTGCGTTGTAGGGCTGCGAAACGCTTTTGCTCGGGTCTTGCGGGTCGGTACCGAGGGTCATGCTCGGGCGGCCATGGAAGTACGCGGGCTTGGTGAAATCCTGGCCGATCAGCGCGGAGCCGATCACCAGCCCGTCGCGTTCAATCAGCGAACCCTGCGCCTGAAACGGGAACAACAGTTGCGCCGCCAGTGTGGTGAAGGCCGGGTACGCCAGCCCTGTCAGCAGCATGAAAAACACCGCCGAAACCAGCACCGGGCGCAACAGCCCTTTGAATATCGATTGAGTCGTCATCAACATGTCCTTAGTTGTACGTCTGGCCGGACAGCAACTGCAGTTGCTCCACCAGTGGGCCGAGCGCGAGCGCCGGCAAGAAGGTCAAGCCACCGACCACCAGCACCACGAACACCACCAGCAGCATGAACAGCGGGGTCGCAGTAGGGATGGTGCCGGCGCCGGCAGGCACGGTCTTTTTCATCGCCAGGGAGCCGGCCACAGCGAGCATCGGCAGCATGGTGAAGAAGCGTCCGATCAACATCGCAAGACCGATGGTGGTGTTGAAAAACGGCGTGTTGGCGTTCAGGCCGGCGAAGGCCGAACCGTTGTTGGCGGTGCCGGAGGTGTAGGCGTACAGCACCTCGCTGAAACCGTGGGGGCCGAGGTTGTTCAGGCTGGCCATCGTGTCTGGCCACAGGGCGGCGAGGGCGGTGAAACCAAGAATGCTGATCGGGTGTGCGAGCACCGAGAGCATCACCAGTTTCATCTCTCGGGCCTCGATTTTCTTGCCGAGGAATTCCGGGCTGCGGCCGATCATCATGCCCACCAGGAACACCGTGAGCAGCGCGTACTGGATCAGGTTGATGAAGCCCACGCCGTCACCGCCGAATACGCAGTTGAGCATCATCTGCGCCAGGGGCACGAAGCCGCCCATGGGGGTCAGCGAGTCATGCATGGTGTTGACGGAGCCGGTGGTCGCCGCCGTGGTGGTGGCGATAAACAGGCTGCTGTCGGCGATGCCGAAGCGCAGTTCCTTGCCCTCCATATTGCCGCCGCTTTGCTCAATCGACAGCGTCTGGTTGGCGCCGGCCTGGGTCAGCAGCGGGTTGCCGGTCTGTTCGGCGCCATACACCAGCGCCAGGAAGCCGATAAACATCACCAGGAAGGTGCCGAAAAACACCCAGCCCTGACGGCGTTGCAACAGCATGCTGCCGAAGGTGTAGGTCAGCGCCGACGGGATCAACAGCATGCTGAGGATGTGCAGGATGTTGGTCAGCGGTGTCGGGTTTTCGAACGGGTGCGCAGCATTCATGCTGAAGAAACCGCCGCCGTTGGTGCCGATATGCTTGATCGATTCAAAGCTGGCGACCGCACCAACAATCAACTGTTGCTGCGCGCCTTCCAGCGTCTTGGCCAAGGCTTGGGAGGCGAAGGTCTGTGGCATGCCTTGCCACACATACACCAGCGCCATGCCCACGCACAGCGGCAGCATTACTCGGTACAGCGTGCGCGTGAAGTCGACCCAGAAGTTGCCGATATCGGCCGCACTTGAGCGGCTCAATCCGCGAATAAAACCCGCGGCGGCAACGACGCCTGAAGTGGCGCCGACAAACATCAGAAAGGTGATGACGGCCATCTGGCTGAAGTTCGACAGACTGGTTTCACCCGAGTACGCCTGCCAGTTGGTATTGGTAATAAAGGAGGCGGCAGTGTTGAACGCCAGGTCCGGGGTTTGCGCGGCCAACCCCAGTGGGTTAATCGGCAGCACCGCCTGCAAGCGCAGGACGATATAGCCCAGCAGCATCATCGCCGCGTTCGACAGCAGCAGGGCCGAACCGTAGCGAGCCCAGCCCATGGTCTCCAGTGGGTCGACGCCCAGCAGGCGATAGGTAAAACGTTCCGGTAAGGCATGGCGGGCCCCGGTGAACACCCGGGTCAGCCACTTGCCCATCAGCACGGCAAGCGCGGTCATCAACCCCAGGACCAGCGCAAATTCCAGCAAAGTGCTTAACATGTCGTGGCTCCGTTCAAATCTTGCCCATGGCAACAACGGCCATGGCAGTCGCAACAAAAAACACCAGGGAAAGCCCCATGAACATCACGTCGTACATGGCGAACTCCCTAGAACTTTTCGGCGCGAATGAGGGCGTAGCCCAAGTAAGCGAACAGCCCGACGGCACATAAACCGCTGGCGACATAGATGAAGGTCAGTGTAAGCACGGTGAAACTCCCCTTGTTGAATAAGCCGGCGAGGTTAAGCGTTGGCGTATCAAGCTCGGGCACTGATTACAGGCGGCGGTATTAAGACGGTATATAGAAGGTTTTTGCGCGGACGAACGAAAACAAGGGATAGCCCGATGCCGGGGTATCCCTTGAAAGTCTGGGGTTCTGCTGATTTCAGTGATCAGCTTATTTGGCTTTCTTTTTCTTCTCGCCGCGGGTAGCAAGGTGCTCGAAGCAAAACGCGGCGGTGCCGAAGAGCGCAATCATTGACAGGACGACCATGCCTAAAGTTGAACTTTCCACGATGACTTCCTACGGGTTTTGGGGGTAGGAAGTGACGGTAAAGTGTGCAGCCTTAGTTGCTCAATAGGGACGACGTAATCGTTATGGCGAATAGGCAATCTATACGCCTTCTTTACGCGAAATGGGTCACTGCATCTTTTATATCGAACGCGGTCCAGAGGTGGGAGTTGGCGTGCCTGCGAGGGCAGCCACTCCGTGTGGCTGATACACCGAGGTGCTGGCATTGCCGGCAAGCCAGCGCCCATCGATTACAAGTTACGACTATGCCGATAGTCGCTGACAGCCTCATACACCGCTTTGCGCAGTCGGTTGATTCCGCCAATCGGTCGATGCGCCTCCAGCCCGAACCAAGGGTTGAACGATTGGTTGTCGCAGGCGAGGTTCAAGGCCGGCGTGTCGAAGTCCTGCGCGGGGATGTTCACCTTGGCCACCGTTTCATAAGGCGCGTCGCTTTCCTTCCATTCGATACTGGTGTCTTCGATCGGCATGAACTTCTGCGGGTTCTGCCGCTGAATCTGTAACACAAAACACGCCGGCACTCGGTCGGTGGACAGTTGCTGATTCAAGGCGCTGCGCAGGAAATTCGGCAGGTCCTGATTCTGTTTTGGCAGCACATAGTCCGGGCAGTTTTGCGGGTCGGGTGCGACGCGAAACTTGGCATTCGCCGCACCAAATTTGTAGGGCGAAACTGAAAAGTACGTGGTCTGCGTCGGGCTGGCCGGTGGCGGCGCCAGGGTCGCCAGGGCGATAAACAAGTGGCGCACCTGCCAGCTGCGTGGGTCGACGTTGGGGAAGAACGCCAGGACTTTCTTGCCATCGGCCTGGGCGCCGATGTTTTGCGCGTACTCCGCTACGTCGCTGACAAAGAAGTTCGGGTGGCTGAACATCACAAAGTCTTGCTCGGTGCGTGTTTGCTGGTCCGCCATCAGCTGTTTGCCCGGTACATCCAGCAGCTTGATTGCCATGCCCCGCGCATCACGGATGCTGTCGAACTGCGGATAGGCGTTGCCGTTGGACAGGCGCATTATCGCCTGCCAGGTCTTGCCCGGCTCGGCGAAAACGCCCTGGCGCAAGGCCGGATCGAGGTCCTTCAGCACACTGACTTCGGCCTTCACGCAGCCATGCGCCTTGGCGTGGGCATCACGCAAGTAGCGGGTGCCTTCGCGATGCTGGTCGACGATACGCACCGCCGTCTGAATGATGCCCTGGCTCATGGTCGCTTCACCGGGCGGGACCTGCTCGTCCGGTGACACCGGGCCACTGTGTTGCCAGGCAAACCAGGCCGTTGCCACCAGCCAGCCCAGCAGTCCCAGGCCCACCAGCCACAACAGGGTTTTACCCAGAAATGCGCCGAGGCGCAGCCACAGACGTGCGAGCATCGAAGGTTGCTTGTATTGAGATCGGATCATCATGGCAGTTGTTGCTCCAGCGGGCCGCCCAGCACTTTGAGGTATTCCAGCAGCGCCCAACGTTCCTGCGGCAGCAGGGCGCGGCCGATCACGCCATTGCCACGCTTGCCGTCACGGAATTCGTGACCGCTGTTGTGGTTGCCGGTGATTGTGGTATCGAACACAAAGGCATTTTTGAAGGCGCCAGTCTCAAAGCCCAGGTGGCGCGGGTCGTAGTTGAACGTGCCTTTGTAGAAGGTGGTGCTGCGCTCGTCCTGAGGCGAGAGCAATTGGAAGATCGTGGGTACTGAGCCGTTATGCAGGAACGGCGGGGTGGCCCACACGCCGGCCAATGGCCGCGCCTTGTAGGCGCGCAACTCGCGCACGCCAATGGGCAGGCCGAACCCGTCCAGGCTTGGGCGTTCGGCCGGGGTCACGCCGGCCGCACGGTAGGCGTGGTCCTCGACGAAGGCGGTGACGTAGGCGAGGCCCTGGGCAACCGACATTTTGTGCAGATCCAGCGGGGCGCTCGGCTTGGGGTGCAACTCGACGTTGAGCGTGGCCAGTTCCGCCGCGTCCCATTGCAGGGCGCTGAGGTCGTAGCGCTGATCGGCGATGTTAGTGGCGGCGCTGGGGTCGGTGCCGATGTATTCCACAGGCAGCATCTTCAGTTGCTGCACCGGGCGACCGTTGACCTGATTGACGGCGGGCACATGGCAGCCGGCGCAGTTCTCGGCGAACAGTGCACGGCCTTGGGCGGCGAGGGGCTTGTCGACGGCACCGAACAGGTCTTCCGGCCAGGCGGGTGGTTTGAGGCGTTGCAGGGTCTCCTCGATTCGGTTGAGGTCACGCACCCGTACGCTCGATGGGTAGCGCGCAACGCCCTGAAGGGGCTGGCCGGCGCTGTCGAAGAAATCCAGGGTGGCGCCAACGCCAAGGGCTTCACCGATATTGCGCGCCATGGGTTGCTGGGCTGAGCCGTTCCACTGCACCCAGTCGAAGGTCCAGATATCCCACAGGTGTGGGTAGTCCACCGGCGCATTGGCGACGCGATAATTCTCTGCTGAAATGGCGTCGCCGAAGCTGGCATTGGCGATGCGGCCAAACGCATCGGTGCGCCCCGGCCCTTCTTCGGTAGGGTAGAGGCCGCGGTGGGTGTCGTTCCAGGCAACGCTGAGGAACTGGTTCAGCGACGCTTTGAAGTCCTGACGCAATTGTTGCTTGTTGTGCTCGTCATAGTCGTGACCGAGCACGCTGCGGGAGAAACGGTCGAACTTCCACGGCAGGTAATAGGTGGCGGCAAGACTGGCCACCAGGGCTTGGCCGAAACTGCCGCCACGCAGGGTCGGCACGCTGGAGGGCAGCACATGCTGGGCCGAGCCGCCGTCGATGCGCAGGGCCTGGTTTTTGAAGTGCAATTCGCCGGTATGGCAGGCGGCGCAGGTGATATCCAGGTATTCAACATTGCTGCCGGCGTTCTGGTGCCGGGCGAAACCTACCGGCAGGTTGCCGGGGTTCTGCGCGGTAGGGACTTGCTTGGGATCGACCAGGAAACCAAAGCGCGCGAGGTATTCGGGCGTGGCAAAACGCTGCTCCGAAAACGGCAGTTCCAGAGCGGTGAACCAGTTGTAATGCAGGCCTTTTACCTGGGTGCCCTGAGGCGTGAAGTAATATGTTTGGCGATCAGCCGCACTCCATTGGTCCTGGTAGTGCACCTGCTCCACAGGCACGTAGTCCGGCAGCTTGGGGTTGGCGGTGTAATAGAGCACCACGGTGAGGGCAATGCCCAGTACTGCAAGTATCAGGAGTAAAACACGGGAAAAAATGCGCAAGATAACTATCCTTGTCGAGTTGTAGCGTTCTTATGCCATTGCGCCACAGGTGCGGCAAGTGGCCAGTAGGCTGGTTGGCGGCAGTCCGCGATCCTTCGCGGACCTCCATAATGAATGAAAATGCTTTTAAACACGTGAACTTATCAGAAGTTTCCTGCTCAGATGCCGGTAGCCATTGGTCGTGGCCGCCTGATAAGCTCGCGACTTTACTCGAATGCCCTTTTGGCGCACGAACAAGGAAATAGCATGAAACAGCATCGGTTGGCGGCGGCGGTGGCCCTGGTTAGCCTGGTACTTGCGGGTTGTGATTCGCAGACCAGCGTAGAGCTGAAAACCCCGGCGCAGAAAGCTTCCTACGGCATCGGCCTGAACATGGGCAAAAGCCTTGCTCAAGAAGGCATGGATGACCTGGATTCCAAAGCAGTAGCCCAGGGCATCGAAGATGCCGTTGGCAAGAAAGAACAGAAGCTCAAAGACGACGAGCTGGTTGAAGCGTTTGCCGCACTGCAGAAGCGTGCTGAAGAACGCATGACCAAAATGAGCGAGGAGTCGGCAACCGCCGGCAAGAAATTCCTTGAAGAAAACGCCAAGAAAGACGGCGTAGTGACCACGGCTTCCGGTCTGCAGTACAAGATCGTGAAGAAGGCCGATGGCGCTCAGCCTAAGCCGACCGACGTGGTGACTGTTCACTACACCGGCAAGCTCACCAACGGCACTACCTTTGACAGCTCCGTAGATCGCGGTAGCCCGATTGACCTGCCGGTCAGCGGCGTGATCCCGGGTTGGGTCGAAGGCCTGCAACTGATGCACGTGGGCGAGAAGGTCGAGTTGTACATCCCGTCCGACCTGGCCTACGGCGCGCAGAGCCCGAGCCCTGCGATTCCAGCCAACTCCGTGCTGGTATTCGATCTGGAACTGCTGGCCATCAAGGACCCAGCCAAGGCTGACGCCCCTGACGCTCCTGCTGCTCCGGCTGCCAAGAAGTAATCGGCAGCTGAACACACGACGCCCCGTTTCGACGGGGCGTTGTCGTATCTTGGGTATGGCAAAACCTCGCCAGTCAAACCCGATGCAAATCCAAACGAACCCCTGCAATCTGAAACAGTCTGATATTAGACTCGAGCACGGGTAGCCGCACCGAAGCGCCAAGTCAATGAAATCTTGAGTTTTTTTTATGTGCGCAAAAAACGCCCGATCTGACTGAAAGCCTTGTAGTCCGTGGCTTTCAGCCGATAAAAAAGGCTCTGTTCACAAGGTTATCCACAATTTGTGTGGATAACCTTTTATGTCGCCTGGAACTGGAGTGACGCATGAAACCACCTTTCAATTTCACCCGTTTCCTGCCCATGGCTGCGCGCTTGCTGGGCCGTGGGCGTTTACCTACCCTGCTGTTTGCCGTTGCCGCCAAAGGCTCAAACCAGGGCAACCGGCTGGGTAAGTTCAAGGATGATCTCAAATTGCTCCAGGCCCTGTGCCTGGCTTACTGGCGCGGAGAGTACCGGGCGATCAGCCCGAAGGCGCTGATCTCGGTGGTGGCGGGGTTGATGTATTTCCTCAGCCCGATTGATGCGATCCCGGACTTTATCCCGGTGTTCGGCATGCTCGATGACATCGCTGTGCTGGCATGGGTCATGAAGACCTTGAACGGCGAGCTGAGCGCTTTTCGCGCCTGGCGCGACGCCCAGCGCCCGGAAAAACTCGCCGTGGTTGAGCGACTGCCTGCGACGGCTGCACTCCTGGCCCAGGAAAACCCACAAAAAAACTGATGACTCTTATATCCCCTGCGACCTTCGGGGCTGTTAGGATTACACTTCTAAGGAAAGAACTTACTTAGTAAGTGTTGTTATCCTACGGGGCAGTCATGGATATTCAGATAATTTTACGCAATGGCGAGCCCGAGTATGCGGTGTTGCCATGGGACCAGTACCAGGCGCTGCTAAAAGCCGCCGGTCAGCCGCAACCCACAGCCGCTTCTTCCCCCGCCGCACCCATCACGATTGACCAGGACCTGCGCCCGCTCGCGGACCTGAGCGGCTTGCGTGAAGCCAAGGGCCTGGCCATCGAAACCCTGGCCCGCACGGTGGGTATCAGCCCGTCATATCTTGGATTGATTGAACGTGGTGAACGCCAGCCGGATGCCGCCATACGCCGCAGCCTGGCCTGGGAATTGGGCGTTGCAGGTTGGAGGGATGAATCTTGAGCCTACGAATCAGTCGTCAACACTGGGATGGGTTACTCAACGAACTGGACCAGGCGCGCCGCCAGCGCCACCTGCTGACCTACCGCGCGCTGCTTGAGCGCCTGCAGTTCCCCACACCGGCGATGCAGACGCTAGCCGCAGCCCTTGAACACCTGGCCGCACTGGACGCCAAGGCCGAGCAACCCTTGCGCAGCTCTCTGGTCATCAGCCAGGGCGCGAGCCGCTTGCCGCGTACCGGTTTCTTTGAGTGTGTAGAGCGCCTGGGGCGTTTCAGCGGGCCATCCGATGGTGTGGCCGCCGCGTCCTGGCATGCCTCGGAAGTGGTGCGAGTGTTCGAATACGAGTATCCGGAATCCGCCGAGGCTTAGAGCGCCTGGGGCAGGCTGTCCATGCTGTCGATGACATGAATGCTGTAACCGGGCACATCCTTGGCGTGGTGCTTGGCCTGTGAGGCCATCTCCGCCAACTGGCTGGCATCCAGTTGTCCACAGGCCTGTGGATACAAATGCACTACGCCGATCGACAGCGACAGCAAGGCGAACTCCTGGCGCGCGCCCTGGCGGTTCAACGCCACGAAGCAGCCGGCGTCGAGGTGTTCGGCGCGATAGAAGCGTCGGCATTGCGTGTGGAAGTCATCCAGCAACTGGTTGAGCCGCTTGCGCCAATCCTGCGGGCCGAGCACCAGCAAAAAATCATCCCCGCCGATATGCCCGACAAAGTCGCGGCTCGGGTCGACCCGGTCGTTCAGGCACTGCGCCAGGCACAGCAACACCTCATCCCCGCGCCCGTAGCCATAGATATCGTTGAACGGCTTGAAGCTGTCGATATCCACGTAGCAGATCACCGACTCGCGCCGTTGTTGCAGCAGGCGCGTCAGGCATTGCTGAATCGGCACATTGCCGGGTAGCAGTGTCAGTGGGTTGGCGTAACGCGCTTGTTGGATCTTCAGTTCGGTGATCAGCTTGAGCACATCAATGACCCGACCCAGGCCGAGGTAATCGCCATTGAGGGTGATGATGAAATCTTCTTCAATTCGCTGGCGTGCGCGGCTGGTCAACAAGCGGCTGACTTGCTGCAGGGATTGGCTCAACTCCACCGCCAGAAAGTCATCGCTCATCAAGCGGCTGATGGGCTTGCGCGCGAACAGGTCAGTGGCGAACGGCTTGAGCAGCGCGTCCGACAAGGAATGCCGGTGCACGATGCCGACCGGGTGGCCGCGCCCATCCAGCACAGCCAGGGAGTTGAGGTTGGCCTGGCGGCGGAAGGATTCCAGGACCAGGGCCGTGGCGGTGTCCTGATCCACTGCAGGTTGTTCGTTGAGCAGGGCGCTGAGGTCGCTGCTTTCTTCGCTGAGGGCGAGGTTGGCGTTGTCCTGTTTGGGCAGCATCAGGCGTGCTTCCTGGGGAGGCTGTTCCTGTGGACGGCAGAGCAGGTAGCCCTGGACCAGGTCAACGCCCATTTCGGTCAGCACCGCCAGCTCTTCTGGCAATTCGATGCCCTCTGCAATCACCTGCGCGCGCGAGGCTCGGGCGATTTGCAGGATCGAGCCGACGAATTCGCGCTTGAGCGCGTCCTGGTGGATGCCGTCGATAAAATGCCGGTCGATCTTCACGTAATCCGGGCGCAGTTCCGACCATAAACGCAGGCTGGAATAGCCGGCGCCCAAGTCATCCAGAGCGATGGCGAAGCCCATGTTGCGGTAATGATGCAGCGCGGTTTGCAGCAAGTCGAAATCGTCGGTTGGCGTCTGCTCGGTGAGCTCGATCACCACCTGGCTGGGTGGGATACCGAAGTCGCGCAACAGTTGCAGCGTGCGGCCCGGCTGGTGCGCCGTCTCCATCAGGGATTCCGGCGAGATGTTCAGGAACAGTTTGCCCGGCAGTTTCTGTTCACTGAAGCGCCGGCATGCGCTTTCACGGCAGGCGATTTCCAGTTCACTGAGGCGCCCGGCATGGCTGGCTACCGAGAACAGGGCGACGGGGGAGTGCAGCGGGCTATTGGACGGGCCACGGCTGAGGGCTTCGTAGCCGAGGATGCGCCGCTCGGACAGGCAAATGATCGGTTGGAACAAGCTGTGCAAACTGCCTTGAGCCAGGATTGAACCCAATGCATTCAGCTGTTCGGTCATGGTCATGGCGATCTCGATCAAAAAAAAGGACCGCAGGCATTAAGCCTGCGGTCCTTCATTTCACGACAGAATGATGTCTATATGATGACACTCTTGGGAGCGCTCACATTAAATTGACTTCATTTACTGCTTGGCCACCTGCTTGCTGATTTTCAGGTAGTCCAGCAGTACCCGGCCTGTCTCGGACAGGTAGGCGTCGTCTTCCGGCTTGGTTTTTTCAGGCTCGGTCGGCAGGGCATCCTCATCTTCTTTCTTCAGCTCTTTGAGCGGGTCTTCGCCCTTGGCCTTGCGGCGGGCGTTTTCCAGCACAAGCTGCTGATTCTCGATGTCGGTGTGCTGCGCACGGCGATCCGCTTCGTTAAGGCTGACGGTTTTTTCTTCCATCAGCTTCTTGGCCAGGGCCAGTTTGTCGCGGATAAACACGAACTCGGCATCCTTGGCGGAGCGAGCGTCATGGTCAGCCTTGAGCTGCGTCAGGTACGGCTTGAACGGGTCCGAAGCGGGTTTGATCGCAGGGCGAATGGTGTCCCACGGCATCGCTTCGGGCAGCGCGCTTTCGCCGATTTCCTTGGTGTCGATGATCGACGGGAAATCAACATCCGGCAGTACGCCCTGATGCTGGGTGCTCTGCCCGGAAACCCGGTAGAACTTGGCAATGGTCAGCTTCAGTTCGCCATGGTTCAGCGGCTGAATGGTCTGCACGGTGCCTTTACCGAAGGTCTGGCCGCCGACGATCAACGCGCGGTGGTAGTCCTGCATGGCGCCGGCGAAAATCTCCGAAGCCGAGGCCGAGAGGCGGTTGACCAGCAACGCCATCGGACCTTTGTAGAACGCGCCCGGGTTCTCGTCTTCCAGCACGTCGACACGGCCGTCAGCGTTGCGTACCAACACGGTCGGGCCTTTGTCGATAAACAGGCTGGTCAGCTCGGTGGCTTCCTGCAGGGAGCCGCCGCCGTTGTTGCGCAGGTCGATGACCACGCCGTCGACTTTTTCCTTCTGCAGCTCTGTCAGGATTTTCTTAACGTCGCGGGTGGTGCTCTTGTAGTCCGGGTCACCGGCGCGGAACGCCTTGAAGTCCAGGTAGAACGCCGGGATCACCACCACGCCCAGTTTGTAATCCTTGCCATCCTGCTTGAGGTTGAGGACTTGCTTCTGCACAGCCTGGTCTTCGAGCTTCACCGCTTCACGGGTGATGGACACGATCTTGCTGGTCTGGTCGTTCGGCGCATTGGTGTGCGGAATCACTTCCAGGCGCACCACGCTGCCTTTCGGCCCACGGATCAGCTTGACCACTTCGTCCAGGCGCCAGCCGACCACATCGACCATCTCTTTGTCGGCCTGGGCCACGCCGATGATCTTGTCCGCCGGGGCGACCTGCTTGGTCTTGTCGGCAGGACCTGCCGGTACCAGACGCACGATCTTGACCTGGTCATTGTCGCTTTGCAGGACGGCACCAATGCCTTCCAGCGACAGACTCATGTTGATATCAAAGTTTTCCGCGTTATCTGGCGACAGATAATTGGTGTGCGGGTCGTAAGACATCGCGAAGGTGTTGATGTAGGCCTGGAAGATGTCTTCGGCACGGGTCTGGTCCAGACGTGCCAACTGATTCTTGTAGCGCTTGGTCAACAGCTCTTGAATGGCCGTCGGCTCTTTGCCGGCGATCTTCAAGCGCAGCACTTCGTCCTTGACGCGTTTGCGCCACAGGTCATCCAAAGCGGCGGTGCTGGTCAGCCAAGGTGCGTCCTTGCGGTCCACCAGAAGGGTTTCCTTCTGCGTGAAGTCGAGCTTGTCGACGCCCTTGTTCAGCTCACCCAAGGCGAAGTCCAGACGCGCTTTGACGCGGTCCAGGTAACGCTTGTAGATGGTGAACGCTGGCTGCAGGTCGCCGCTCTTGAGGAAGTCGTCGAACTGAGTCTTCCACTTGTCGAACTCAGCGATATCGCTGGCCAGGAAGTAGCTGCGCGACGGGTCCAGCAGCTTGAGGTAGCTGTCATAGATGATCACCGAGCGAGCGTCGTCCAGCGGCGGCTTGCTGTAGTGATGGCGCTTTAGCAACTCGACAACGTTAAGGCTGGCAATCACCTCATCGCGATCAGGCTGAAGATTGTCCCAGCTATTGGCTGCGAACGTATTGGTCGACATCGACGCGAAGCCGAGACCAATGAAAAAAGCGAGGGCGGTGCTGGGGAACAGATGCTTCATGCTGATTCGACGCGGGGGCAATTGATAACGCATATTAGGCCGTCTTTGAGGGAGCCGGTTCCATATGATCCGGTCGCATAATGCAAAAAGCCCGGCGCTACAGCTACGGGCTCAGTCCAGACTCACTATGGAGGCACTGTGAAAGCATTGCAAGGCGTTGAAGGTCATGTGGAGTGGTTGGAAGAGCCCAGTCCTACCTGCGATGTAGGCCAAGTTCGCATTCGTGTGGCGGCTGCTGGCCTTAATCGCGCCGATTTGTTACAGCGCGCGGGGCTCTATCCGCCCCCTCCGGGTGCCAGCCATGTACTCGGCCTGGAGTGTTCCGGGGTAATCAGCGAAGTGGGTGCAGGTTCGTCCTGGCAAGTCGGTGATCGCGTCTGCGCGCTGCTGGCCGGGGGTGGCATGGCCGAAGAAGTGGTGGTGGACGCCCGCCACGTGCTGCCGGTGCCGGAAGGTTTGTCGCTGGCCGAAGCCGCGGCGTTGCCAGAGGTGTACAGCACGGCGTGGCTGAATCTGTTCCAGTTGGCGGGCCTTAAACCCGGTGAAAAAGTCTTGTTGCATGCCGGCGCCAGCGGCGTGGGCTCGGCGGCAATCCAGTTGTGCAAGGCATTTGGCAGCCCCTGCTGGGTCAGTGTCGGCTCGGCGGAACGGCTGGCCTACTGCGAGGCGCTCGGCGCTCAGGGCGGCGTGGTACGTACCGACGGTATTGAAGGGCTGCGCGATTTTGGGCCGTTCGATGTGATCCTCGACCCGGTTGGCGGCAACTACGCGGCCCTGGACCTGAAGCTGTTGGCCCTGGATGGTCGTTGGGTGTTGATTGGCTTGATGGGCGGGCGTGACGCTCAGCTCGACCTGGCTCAGGTGCTGGGCAAGCGCATCCAGTTACTCGGCTCGACCTTGCGCAGCCGCAGCGATGAGTTCAAGGCGGACCTGTTGAGTGATTTGAGCCAGCAGGTGTGGCCGCTGTTTGCAGAGGGGCGCTTGAACCCGCAACTGGCCAAGACCTTCTCGATCAGGGATGCCGAGGCGGCCTTTGCCGCGTTGGCGAGCAACCAGATTTCCGGGAAATTGGTGTTGGTGATTGACGAGAGCTTGGTCTGATCTCAAGTTGAGATGCAATCTAGTGTGGGAGGGGGCTTGCTCCCGATCGCAGTGTGTCAGATGAAGAATTCTTCACTGTCATACCGCTGTCGGGAGCAAGCCCCCTCCCACATTTTGATAGGATTTCAATTCAAGAGGTTGGGGTCACACCCACTGATGAATCGGCCAGCCGGCTTTTTCAGCATGCTCGCGCAACACCGGGTCCGGGTTCACCACCTGCGGGTGATCGACCTTCAGCAGCAATGGCAAATCATTGCGCGAATCCGAGTAGAAATACGCCCCCTCCAGTGATTCACCTTCCTGCTCCAACCATTCCAGCAACCGTGTGATCTTGCCTTCACGGTAAGTCAGCACACCCACGGTACGGCCGCTGTAAGCGCCATGGCTGACGTCCAGATCAATCCCCAGCACTTCATCGATACCGATACGTGCGGCAATCGGCGTAACCAAGTGAGTACCCGAGGCGGAAATCACCAGAATCCGGTCGCCATTCGCGCGGTGCCGGGCGATGGTTTTGGTGGCGTCGCTGTAGATCAGCGGCTCAATCACATCCTCGACCCATGGCTCTACCAAGTGGTCGATTTCTTCCGGCGTGCGCCCGATCATCGGCTCCAGGCTGAAGTCCATGAAGTCTTCCATCAACAGCTTGCCCTGGCTGTAGGCGTCCATCAGTTCGTTGTTCTTGCGCATGAACGACTCAGGGTCGACCCAGCCCAGGCGACCCATCTGCTCGCTCCACAGCGTGGCGCAGTCGCCGTGGATCAAGGTGTCGTCCAGATCAAAAATTACCAATGCCATCCGTCATGCTCTCTCAATTAAATCGTTGCGTCAGGCTACTTCACACAACGCACTCGGGTCGATGGAAAGTGCCAGGCGCTGCCCATCCGGGTGCAGGTCGTCGGCGGAACGGTTGAGCACGTCGACCACCAACTCCACGCCGCGCGCTTCAACGCGGTAGCGAATCACGTTGCCCAGCAGGCTGTGGCTACGCACCAGGGCGTCCAGCTCGCCGCTGCGGCTCAGTTCGATGGCTTCCGGGCGAATCGCGATGCGCCCGCTGATCGGGCGTTGCAGCAATTGGCTGGCCTTGTCGGCGTCGAGCAGGTTGTAGTTGCCGATAAACCCGGCGGCGAATACATCCACCGGCGCAGTGTAGAGGGTCTCGGCATCGCCGCTCTGCACAATCTTGCCCTGGTTCATCAGGAAGATGCGGTCCGACATGGTCAGGGCTTCTTCCTGGTCATGGGTCACGAAGATCGTGGTCAGCCCCAGTTCACGCTGGATCTGGCGGATCTGTTCGCGCAGATGCTTGCGGATCCGTGCGTCCAGCGCCGACAGCGGCTCATCCAGCAGCAACAGGCGCGGGCGGGTCACCAGGGAGCGGGCGAGTGCCACACGCTGGCACTGGCCGCCGGACATCTGGTGCGGGTAGCGACCGGCGAGTTCCTTGAGTTCCACCAGTTGCAGCACTTCCTGCACACGCTTGTGGCTGTCGTCGGCGTTGACCTTTTGCATGCGCAGGCCGAAGGCGACGTTCTGTTCCACGGTCATGTTGGGGAACAGCGCATAGCTCTGGAACACCATGCCGATATGCCGTTTCTGCGGGCTCAGGGGGACGATGTCCTGGCCATCCAGCAGAATTTTCCCACTGTCCACCGACGTAAGCCCGGCGATGCAGCGCAGCAAGGTCGACTTGCCGCAGCCGGACGGGCCGAGCAGGGTGACGAACTCGCCCTTGGCGATCTCGCAGTTGATGTCGCTGAACACCGGGGTGCCGGCGTAGCCTTTTTGCAGGTGTTGGACGCTGACGAAGCTCATTGGCTTTTGTCCTTGTTCAAGATATTGGCGGCCCAGGTCAGCACCAGCACAAAGAAGAAATAGGAAATGACGATGGCACTGGTGAAGTGGCCGCTCGTGTTGCGCATGTTGTTCAGGTAGACCTGCAGGGTTTCATAGCGGGTGCCCACCAGAATATTGGCAAATACGAACTCACCGAACAGAAACGAGAACGACAGCAGCAGCGCCACCATCAGGCCTTTGCGCAGGTTTGGCAGCACCACCAGGATCGCCGCCTGCCAGGTGCTGGCACCCAGCAGTTGCGAGGCGTCCATCAGGTCGCGCAGGTTGATCGCTTGAAGGTTGTTGGTGATCGCGCGGTACATGAACGGTAGAGCCACGGTGAAGTAGCAGCCGATCAGAATCCACGGCGTGCCCACCATTGCAAATGGCCCGGAGCCATACAATTGCAGCAAGCCCACAGATGACACCACCGGCGGCACCGCGAAGGGCAGCAGGATCAAAATGTTCATCAGCGCGTCGAGTTTGGGGAAGTGGTAATGCACCACGAACAGCAGCGGCAAAATCAGCACCACCGACAGGATCAGTGCGCCCACGCACACCAGCAGCGACTGGCCGAAGGCAGCCAGGAAGCGTGGGTCGCTCCAGAGCTGCACGTACCATTTGACGGTGAAACCGGCCGGCAAGATTGTCGCCGACCAACTGCTGGCAATGGAGTAGACAAAGGTACCCACCAGCGGCAACACCAGGATCGCGAATAACACATACACCACTACCCGATGGTAGAGGGAGGCCGAGCCGGCTTCAGCGCGAGACATGGTAGCTCCTCTTGAGCAGCAGTTGATGGACCACGGTGACCACCGTCATCAGCGCCACCAGCACCACGGCCAGGGCACTGGCCATGTTCGGGTCAAGGGAGATGTCGCCGGAGACCATTGCCGCGATGCGAATCGGCAGCACGTTGAAGTTGCCGGTGGTCAGCGCGTACACCGTGGCATAGGCGCCAAGGGCGTTGGCCAGCAGGATCACGAAGGTGCCGAGCAGGGCAGGGGTGAGCACCGGCAGACCAATGTGCCGCCAGAACTGCCAGCCGTTGGCGCCGAGCAGCGAGGCTGACTCCCGCCAGTCTTCACGCAACGCGTCGAAGGCGGGGTAAAGCAGCAGCACGCCCAGTGGAATCTGGAAGTAGGTATAGAGAATGATCAGCCCGGTCTTGGAGTACAGGTTGAAGTCCTGAATGATCCCGGCCTGCTTGAGCATGATGGTGATGCTGCCGTTGAAACCCAGCAGGATGATGAACGCGAAGGCCAGGGGCACGCCGGCAAAGTTGCTGGTCATGTTGGCAAAGGCGGTCACGAAGTTGCGCAGCGGCCCGTCCACACGGCGCAACGAGTAGCTGCCGAGCACCGAGATGATGATGCCGAACACGCTGGAATAGAAGCTGATCTCCAGGCTGTACTGGATGGCCTGCAGGTAGAACTTCGAACTGAAGATCCTGGTGAAGTTGGCCAGGCCCCAGCCGAACTCCTCCGATTGCAGGCTGTTGATCATCACCCACACCAGCGGGGCGATTTCAAACACGATAAAGAACAGCGCAAACGGTACCAGGCAGAGGATCGCCAGCCATTTGCCACGGATGATGGAGTTCACTTCAGCAGCTCCCGGCATACAGGTTTGTCGTGGGGTACGCCGAGCAGTTCGCAGACGGTGCCGCACAGTTCGGTTTGCTTGGGGCTGGCAGAAGGGTCGAAGTTGAAGGCCGAGCCCAGCACGAACAGCGGCACTTCACGTTCTTCCGGCAGCAGGCCGTTGTGGGAGCGATCGTTGTTCATGCCGTGGTCCGCAGTCACCAACACCTGGTAACCGGCATCGAGCCAGCCTTGCAGGTAGTCGGCGAGGATGATATCGGCCGAGCGCGCGCTGTTGCGGTATTGCGGCGTATCGAGGCCATGCTTGTGGCCGGCGTCATCAATGTTCATCGGGTGTACCACCAGGAAATTCGGCGCGTGTTTGCGGCGCAGGCTTTCGGCGTCGGCGAACAGGTGCGAATCCGGGTAGTGGTCATTCCAGTAGAAATGCCCGTGCTGGATCGCCAGCGCCTTGTCGTCGGTATGACGATCACGCGCGGCAATAAAGGGCGTGCGATTATACAACTCGCTGACCCAGTGATAAGCCGCCGCCGCTGTAGTGAGACCTGCGTCGGTGGCGTAATGGAAAATGCTGCGCTGGTTGGACATGCGCGAGACATTGTTGTGGACGATGCCGCTGTCGATCGGTGGCACGCCGGTGAGGATGCATTCATACAACGGCCGGGACAGAGCCGGCAGTTCACAGTCCAGTTTGTAAAGCGCTGCGCGTCCTGCGCCGATATAGGCCTGGAGATGCCCCATGGCATGTCGGGCAACCTCGTAGTTCAGGCCGTCGAGCACCACAAGGATGACGTTGTGCTTCATAGGGGGAGACGCTCCGCAACGGCTGGTTTGGCTCGGTTTCATCCTGGAACCGGATCAAATGTGGGCGCTTGCTTATGTGGGAGCTGGCTTGCCTGCGATAGCATCACCTCGGCTTACATGACACACCGAGTCGTTTGCATCGCGGGCAAGCCCGGCTCCCACACAAGCCAGTTCCCACACTGACCGTGTTTACAGCTCAGGCCTTACTGCATATTGATGATGACTTCTTCCTGCCACTTCTGCGGCAGTGCCTTGGAGGTCTTTTCCCAAGCATCGGCATCTTTGATCGGCGTGACTTTCTTGTACTGCTCGTTAGGCAGCAGCTTGGCCTGGACGTCGGCAGGCAAGGTCAGGTGCTCGGCACGGATCGGACGGGCGTTGCCGCGCGCCAGGTTGGTCTGGCCGGCGTCGCTGAAGATGTATTCACGGGTCAGCTTGGCGGCGTTCGGGTGCTTGGCGTATTTGTTGATGATGGTGGTGTAGCCGGAAATCACCGAGCCGTCCGATGGGATCAGCACGACGTAGTCATCCGGGTTGGCCATCTTGGCTTTATAGCTCAAGCCGTTGAAGTCCCAGACCACACCCACTTCCACTTCGCCTTTTTCCATGGTGGCGATGGTCGGGTTGGCCAGTGACAGGCGGCCTTGCTTGGCGATCTCGGCAAACATCAGCAGGGCAGGCTGAATGTTCTTCTCGTCGCCACCATTGGCCAGGGCTGCTGCGAGCACGCCGTTGGCGGCTTGTGCAGCGGTGCTCACGTCACCGATGGAAACCTTGTATTTGCCGGTCTTCAGGTCAGCCCAGCTTTTTGGGGCTTCGGAGCCGTGCAGCAGCTTTTTGTTGACGATAAAGGCGATGGTGCCGGTGTAGGCCAGGGCCCAATTGCCGTCTTTATCTTTCGCCCAATCCGGGACTTGCGCCCAGGTGCTCGGCTTGTACGGCTGCGCAACGCCCTGTTTCACCGCGATCGGGCCGAAGGCCGCGCCGACATCACCGATATCGGCGCTGGCGTTGTCTTTTTCGGCGGCGAACTTGGCGATTTCCTGGGCCGAGCTCATGTCGGTGTCGATGTGCTTGAGGCCATAGGTCTTGGCCAGGTCTTCCCAGGTGCCTTTCCAGTTGGCCCAGTCATCGGGCATGCCGACGCTGTTGACGGCGCCTTCCGCTTTCGCGGCGGCTTCCAGCGTTTTCAGATCGGTATCAGCGGCCATGGCGGCGGTGCACATGGCAATGGTCGAGCCTAACAGTGATGCCAGGAAAAGCTTTTTCATCCGAAGCTCCTTTGGGCGTTTTCAACGCGGCGTTTTTAAGAACGTTTGCGGGGGGGGCGGTTCATCACTGATTTCTTGTGGCGCGTTGCGCCTGAAAGCCGGCCGGGCTAGGCGCAGTCCGCAGGTAAGGGTCGTTTCCTTGCCAAGGACTGCAACACAGCCTGGCCGGCTTTCAGGCGCAACCCGAAGGGCCGGGCCTGATTTTGCGCAGGGCTGCGTTACTCGTCGCTTATTTGGAACAACCAAACCACGCTCCTCGCGCCTTGCCCTGCACAAAATCAGGTCCGGCGCGCCCCAAGAAATCAGTGATGAATCGCCCCTTTGGTCTAGGTCAGAGCAATACCTGAGCCAATCTAGGCTCGATGGATGACAGTTTCATGTCTGTGTCGTTTTTAAATCGCTTTTGTCGCTCAGTGCAGACTCAGCGTAGACCATGCTCAGGTACCCGCAGGCCCTGGACTTGGCCGATGTATTGCAGGGTGTGGTGCAGGGCCTGGACAGGGACTGTCATCTGTCGGTCATCTGTAATGCCTAGGCTGGCAGGCAATAGCAGAAGCCCAAATAAAGCGCGGTTTGTGCACTTGAACGGTGCTGGTCTAGTCCAGATAGGTAATGTTGATGCGTGATGAGGCAATCAAGGCGGTGACCTCCATCGGCCTGGCGCTGCAAGAGCAGATTGACCACGGCCTGTTGCCGCCTGCGAGTAAATTGCCCGCCGAGCGCAAGCTCAGCGAGTTGTTTGGTACCACTCGAATTACTGTGCGGGAAGCCTTGTTACAACTGGAGGCCCAAGGGCAGATTTATCGCGAGGAACGCCGCGGGTGGTTTGTTTCGCCGCCACGGCTGGCTTACAACCTGATGCAACGCAGCCACTTTCACGCGATGGTCAGCGACCAGGGGCGGGTGGCGTCGACCGAGGTGATTTCTGCGCGCCTGCAACCGGCGTCGGCGGCGGTGTGTGCATGGCTGCAATTGCCGGCGCTGTCGAGTGTGATCCAGATTTGCCGGGGCCGAAGGATTGATGGGCGCCTGGTGTTGTATGTGGAGCACTACCTGAACCCGCAGTATTTTCCGGGCATTCTGGAATGCGACCTGAATCAATCAATGACCGAGCTGTATGCGCGCAAGTACGACTTGCATTACGGCCGTGTGCGCTTCGAAATCGTACCGACGTCATTGCCGGTGGAAGCCGCCGGCGCATTGCGCGTGTCGGTGGGCAGCCCGGGCTTGCGCATCGCACGGGTGAACTATGACCAGCATCAGCGGTTGATCGACTGCGACCTGGAGTTTTGGCGGCATGATGCGATTCATGTTGGCGTCGATGTGGTTTGACAGTCGGGTGCCGGGCTGGCTGACCATCAGCCGATGCACCGCGAGCTTAATGTGGGAGCTGGCTTGCCTGCGATGCGGGCGCCTCGGTACATCACACAGACCACGTTGTTGCTTTCGCAGGCAAGCCAGCCCCCACACTTGAATCGATCTCGACTTGAAGAGTCGCTCGCCTATGGCATCAGGGTTCTAATGACCTGATCCACATTGGTTTCCAGCTCTGCCACCGGGTCCGCTCCGTCGACATTCAATACCAACAGTTGCGCACCCCCTGCCGTCACCGCCGCTTTAATCGCTTCACTTGGCTGACGATGATGCAGCACCACCGCCACGTCGCTGTCCTTCAAGCGGGCACTTAACGCCTGCAACGCTTGTGGCGTCCAGTCCGCATCCGGCCGTGCATCGGTACCGGCCACTTCCAGGTTCAGGCTGCTGACCAGATACGCGAAGTGATCGCTCAGGCTGACCACGCTCAGGTTGTCCGCCTTGGCCAGCCGCGCTTCGCTGTCGGCGCTGAGCTTGAGCAGGCGTTGCTTGAGGGCCGCCAGGTTGGCGTCGATCTTCGGTTTGGCGTTGGGCGCCAGGCGGCCAAGGTCGGCGGCCATCACATCGGCCATGCGCCCCATATTGTTGCCCGACTGCCAGGGCTGGCTGTTCAAGCCATCGGCACTGCCCGGTTGCACGGCGATGCCTGGCAAGCCGCCGTCCACCGGGCGCGCGGCGTCGACTTCGACGATACGGATATTGCTGCGCCGCGCCACCGGGTACAGCGGGTCGTCCGCCCACAGCGAGCGCAGGCCGATGGCGGCGTCGGCATCCTGCGCCAGGGTATTCAGCGCTGGGGCGCCACGGCCCGTGAAGTAGGACACCTGGCGCGAGCCGGGCAGGTTGGCCGGCGCAGCACGCTCAAGCTGCACGTCGGTGCCCTTGAGCAGCACCTCGGCCAGCCCGTAGGTGATGGGCAACGACGCCAGGACCTTGACCGTTTTTTTGGTTTGGGTCAGGGCGGCATGGCCGAGGCCTTGGTTGACTTTGAATTCCTTGGGGTCGAGGCCGTCAACGGCCAGCGCCGAGGTGCTGAGCAAACAAGCGATGGCCAGGGCCAGTGGGCGAAAGACAGGGCGCATTATCCAAGATTCCCTTTGAGGCTGGGCACAGTGCCGCGCGCGATGGCGGCGAAAGCGAAGGCGATACCGGCCACCAGAATGATCGCGGCGCCGGAGGGGATGGGCAGGTCGAAGATGATCGGCAACAGGATGCCGCACAGCGTGCTGACCGTGGCAATCATCACGGATACCCAGAAAAACCCCTTGAGCGACTGGCTCAGCAGGCGCGCCGCAGCGGCCGGAATCACCAGCAGCGCGCCCACCAGGATGGCGCCGATCACCTTGACGGCCGCCACAGTAATCAGCGTCACCAGGATCACGAACAGGTAGTCCAACGTCTTCACGGCCACACCGCGCACCGCTGCCAGCTGCGGGTTGAAGCTGGCCAGCATGATGCGGTTGTACAGTGGCAGCGCCAGGGCCATCACCAGCGAACCGACAATTGCGAGTACCAGCAAGTCATTGCCGTTAACCGTCAACACCGAGCCAAACAGCACGTTTTCCAGGATATGCACGTTGATCTTGCCTGCCAGGATCAACAGCAGGCTCGCGCCCAACGCCAGCGACACCGACAGGAACACGCCGATCAAGGTGTCTGGCGCCAACCCTGTGCGGTTGCGCAGGTAATTGAGCAGAATGCCAAACAGCAGGCAGTAGCCGAACAGTGCGCCATAGGGCCCGGTGTAGGGTTCGCCGAGCAGAATGCCCACGGCCACGCCGGTCAGTGCAGCATGCCCGACAGCCTCGGAGAAAAACGCAAAGCGCTTGACCACTACCAGCGTCCCCAGGCCGCCAAGTACCGGGCCGATCAGCAAACCGGCGAGCAAGGCATTGACCACAAACCCATAGGCCAGCGCCTCCGGCAGGTACCCGGACGAGGCCCAGCCCTGGACCATCAAACGAAACGCTTCATAACTCATGGCGCCGAGCTCCGAGGATGGGTGGAGAACAGGGTCAGCAGCCGGTCCGGGGTCAATGCCTCTTTGGGCGTGGCGTCGAACAGCACGCGGCGGTTCAGGCCGGTGACGCGGTCGGCGAGGCGGCCGACGGCTTCCAGGTCATGTTCGATCCATAGCACGGTGATCCCGGCCAGCCGCCAGTCATGCAGCAGTCGCTCGAATACCTGGATGCCCGCTTCATCAAGGGCCGACATCGGTTCATCCAGCACCAGCAGGTGTGGCGCCGGGATCAGGCCCTGGGCCAGCAAGACACGCTGACGCTCACCGCCGGATAACGCGCCCATGCGGCGTTTGCGTTTGTCCTGCATGCCCACCCGTTCCAGCGCCTCGCCAATCGCGGCGGCGTAGTGTTTGGACAGGCCCAGAAACGCCGGGCGCCGTTGACACATGGCGGCCATGAAATCGTCCACCGTCATCGGCAAGCCGCGGTCGAATTCCAGCGCCTGGGGCACGTAACCGATGGTGCCGGGCGTATTTGGCCACTGCAGGCGCAATTGACCGTGGTGCGGCGTTTGCCCCAGCAGGGTCTTGATCAGCGAACTTTTGCCGCCGCCGTTCGGGCCGACCAACGCATGGATGCTGCCCGGTTCTACCTGGAAACTGACAGCGTCAAGAATCACCGTGCGGCCCAGGGTCAACGACACCTTGTCGAAGTCGAGGGTTGGGCCGATGCTGGCCACTTTGAGTTGTTCCGCGGCTGTCATGCCCCCGACTCCTGAATCGCCCGCACCACGGTGTTGAGGTTGCCGGTCATTTCCACTTCGTACTTTTCAGGGGTGTATTCGCCGTAGGAGATATGCGACAGCGGGTACAGCTTGACCCCGGATTCACGCTGGATGGTCTCGACGTAGGTGGACGGGAAATCCATCTCCGAGAAGATCACCTTCACATCCAGGGCGCGCAGTTCGTCGATGGTTTTTTTCAACTGGCTGGGGCTTGGCTCGATGCCGTGGGCGGGCTCGACCACGGCGGTGACTTCCAGGCCGAACTCGCGCAGCAGGTAGTCGTAGGCGGCGTGCACGGTGGCCACGCGCAGGTCGGGGTTGGGTGCGCTGGTCAGCTTGGCCAGGGCGTCGGCGCGCATCTGGCGCAGGCGTTTGCCGTAGGCACGGGCGTTCTGGGTGTAGGCCTTGGCATTGTCCGGGTCAAGCTTGCCCAACTCGCGGGCGATGTTGTTGACTTGGGCAATCGACGCGCTGATCGACAGGAAGGTGTGCGGGTTGACCACCTTGCCCGCGCCACGCGCGGCATTGCCCGTGGCGGCGAGCAACGGCACGTTGGCGTTGGCCTCGATCACCGGGATGTCCGGGCGCTCACTGGTGGCGATCATACGGTCGGCGAAATCGTCATGGCCGACGCCGTTGAGCACGATCACGTCGAGGGTGCCGATGCGCTTGATGTCTTCGGCGCGGGGCTCATAGGCGTGCGGGTTGAAGCCGGCCGGAATCAGCGGGACCACGTCGGCCTTGTCGCCGACAATGTTAGCCACGTAGCTGTAGTAAGGGTGCAGGGTGATGCCGATACGCAGGCGTTTGGCCGCCTCGGCATTTGCCAAGGGCGCCAGCATCAGGCTGAACAGGCTAACCAGCAACAGGCGCAACAAAGGAGATGAAATAGACATGGGCACTTGGTCTTCTCGTTCAGTGACGGTGCTGGCGCGTAACGCCGGCATCGAATTGCGCGACCACCTGCTGCCAGCCGGCAGCGATCAGCGCCTGGTCAGTGAGGTCGGAAGGGGCGGCGAGGTGGGGTTGGCGGTTGAGCCAGATATCCGGTTCGGCACCGTGCACGCGCATCAGCAGCGAGCCGCTGGTGCTCGGCGTCTGGCTCAAGCCCAAATAGGCAGCAGGCGCCAGCAACGCCCAGCGGTGGTCGCCACGGCTGACCGAACTGGCGTCCTGGGCAAACGGTGCGAGACCTTCTTCAGCCAGTTGCGCAGGCGTCGGCAGGGCGCTTTGCTCCTGTTGCAGCAGCTGGATTTCATCCAGGGTCACCCGCAGGTCGGCATAGATGCCTTGTTCGGATGCACTGAGGTCGCGACGGGCGTCCAACTGGTGGCTGGGCAGCGCCGCGACTTCCTGGGTTGCACCGTGCAGGGCCACCACCGAACCGGCCACCGCGAGGATGATCAGGCACAGCAGGAGCACGTAGAGGGTTTCGTGGCCGGCGCCGGCGGGGCGTACAACCTGTGTCGTGCTCATTGAGGCTGGATATCCGCTTGGTCGATTTCAACGATGTGGCCGGGGCCCGCGTCAAACAGCACATAGAACTCGGCCGCGGGCTTCTTGAAAGTCAGGGTTGAGTCCTGGCCGAGTTTGCCGGGCAGCAGGATGGTTTCGTCGTAGCCGATGACGTCCAGGGTCACGCCCGGGGCGCCGCTGCCGTCGGAGAAACCGCCGGTGCACTGGATCTGCTCGCCGGGTATTTCCTTGCATTCGCACATCGGGTTGTGCGCCAGGGCGGTGGTACTGAAACCTGCGCAAAGTAACAGCGCCGCAGCGGTGCGGGTCAGACGCTTGAACGTCATGGTTTAACTCCTTGCTTGTTCAGCCAGGCAATGGTGGCAGGCGAGGCCTGGCTCAGCGGGATGGAACCCTGGTGCATCGTGCCGTCCCAGCCTTCCATGGTGACCCACAGTTCGGCGTCGACCGGCGTGCGTTCAGGCACTGGTAATGCGGCGCCCATGCGGTAGGGCGTACCGAAGAAGATCACCCCGGCGGCGCGCAAGCTGCGCGGTTTGCCGATACGCAGGTAGGTGGCCTTGACCTGCTCGGCGCAGGTGTCACACAGGGCGGCGTTGAAGAATTTCATTGGGCCGGCCGGGTCCGGGCTCGGGCCTTCGTTGCGGAATTCGGCGAGTTTCAGGCTCCAGGGGCCGACCTGCACGTCGCCGACGACCCGCTCGCCAATGCCGGTATCCCCGCGAAACAACGCGGCGTCGGCGAAGTATTTGGGCATGAACCCCAGGGGCACCAGCAACAGCAGGATGTTGATATGGAACCGCCATTTCAGCCAAAAAGCGCGCAGCGGCGAAGGCGGCGTAGCGCGAGCGACCTTGCTCATAAGTTGGCCTCCGAGGTTTCAGCCTGCATGGCGAGGGCGGCGGCCGGCGCACGTTGCGTCTTGGCTTCGCGCTTGAGCGCATTGAGGGTGGCCAGGGCGGTGCGCTTGGTCCAGATCAGCAGGCCGCTCAACACCATCATGCTCAGCACCAGGCCGAAGAATGCCCAGATCAGCTTGATCCACAGCCCCCCAAAGTCGCCGGTGTGCAGCGGGCGCACGGATTCGGTGACGAACTCCAGCGTCGAGCGGTCGGACAGCAAGTGCGACACCGCGATTTCGCCGCTGTACGGGTTGAGTTGGGCCGTCTGGAACATCAGCGGGTACCAGCCGCGCCCGCCGATTTGCAGGTGGCTATAGGCGTTGAGCGGCAGGAACACGAATGTGGCATCCAGCCCGGGAATGCGTTGGGTGGCAATGCCGATGGCGTCGTCCAGTGGGATCATCGGTGCCGGCACGCCGGGCGCGGACATTGGCACCTTTTCACGGGCGATCACCGGGACGATCGGTTCGCTGGAGATGGAAATCTGGTTGTCCCCCAGGATCGCCTGGATCAGGAACCAGGTGCCGGTGATGGAAATCACCGCGATAAACCAGATTGACCAGATCCCGCTCAGGCGGTGGAAGTCCCCCCAGAAGATTCGCGCACCGTGACGGATACGCAGGGTCGGTCGCAGAAAACCCTTCCAGAAACGCTTGTAGACCACCAGCCCGGTCACCAGTGACGCCAGCAACGGCAGGCCGAGCGCCGAGACCAGGTACCAGCCCCAACTGAAGCCATTGGTGAACGGCACCAGCCACCAGCCGTGCAGGGCGCGGGTAAATTGCTTGAAGTTGAAGGCTGGGCTGATGCCCTGGATCGCCCCGGTGTAGGGGTTGACGTAGACCTCAACGGAGCGCCCATCCGGGTAGCTGAGATCGACACTGAGGGCGAAGTGCGTTTCGTCCGGGCGGATGATCGATTGCACGATCACCTGGGGCTCTTCGCGTTTGATCGCGGCGATCACCTGGTCAAAGCTCAGCATCCGGGCGTCATCCGACGGCTTGCTTGCACGGATATCCGGGTTGGCCAGCCACACGATTTCCTGGCTGACCACCGCCAGGGTGCCGGTGACGCAGACGATCAGTACAAAAAACCAGATCGGCAACGCCAGCCAGCTGTGCACAAGAAACCAAAGCTTTGAACGTGACTTCTTTGACAGGTGAACGTTTGACATGTGAATACGGGTCTTGAGCGGAGGAGGGCGATGGAGGCCCGGAAAAGGCCGGTCGTAGCTTTTGCTGACGCGACGGGCTGTATCTAAGTTAAGACGGATGAGGATGAGAAATCCCCAGGCCGCATATGAAAGAAAATGTTTCAGGTTCACATTCGCAGTGCTTTCAGGCGTTGATCGAACACGAAACATGTTCCAAGCCATCACCCAGGTGCCATTGATGGGGCCGGGGGGCTGCGTAGGATGGGGGCATACCGTTGAGTGAGCCCGAAGAAAAAATGACTGCCAGAACCCTTTACGACAAACACATCGATTCCCATACGGTGTGCCCCCTGGACGATCAGGGCCATGTCCTTCTGTACATCGACCGCCAGGTGATCAACGAATACACCAGCCCCCAGGCATTCAGCGGCTTGCGCGAGGCCGGGCGTAAGGTTTGGCGCCCCGGCACGGCGCTGGCAGTGGTTGACCATGTAAACCCCACCACGCCCACGCGTATTGCGGCGATGCCCGATGCGGGCGGCGCGCGGCAGGTGTCGTACCTGGCGGAAAACTGCCGGGACTTCGGCATCGAGCTGCTGGATATCCTCGACAAGCGCCAGGGCATCGAACACGTGATCGCGCCGGAGCAGGGCTTTATCCTGCCGGGCATGGTGATCGCCGCCGGTGATAGCCACACCACCACCTATGGCGCATTGGGCGCTTTCGGTTTTGGTATCGGCACTTCGGAAATCGAGCACCTGCTGGCCTCGCAGACCCTGGTTTACAAACGCCTGAAAAGCATGCGCGTGACCGTTGACGGCGAACTGGCGCGCGGCCTGACCTCCAAGGACGTGATCATGGCGCTGATCGGCAAGATTGGCGCGTCCGGCGCCACCGGCTATGCCATCGAGTTTCGCGGCTCCACCATTGATGCACTGAGCGTCGAAGCACGCATGACTATCTGCAACATGGCCGTGGAAGCCGGTGCGCGCGGCGCATCCATGGCACCGGACGAAAAAGTCTTCGCCTACCTCAAGGGCAAGCCCCGCGCGCCCAAGGGCGAGGTGTGGGAGCAGGCATTGGTGAGTTGGCGCCAACTGTATTCGGACGCCGATGCGGTGTTCGACCAAGAAGTACATCTGGATGCCAACACCCTGGAACCCATGGTCACCTGGGGCTCCAGCCCCGACCAGGCCGCGCCCATCGGCGCCCGCGTGCCCGACCCGCAAGACGTGAGCGACTTGATCCTGCGCCAGGACATGCGCCGCGCGCTTAATTACATGGGCCTGGAAGCCGGGATGCCGCTGAGCGATATCGTGATCAGCCATGCGTTTATCGGCTCCTGCACCAATGCCCGCATCGAAGACCTGCGCGACGCCGCCAGTGTCGTGCGCGGTAAACACGTGGCCGACCACGTACGGGCGATGATCGTCCCCGGCTCCACCGAAGTGCGCGACCAGGCCGAAGCCGAAGGGCTGGCGGCGATCTTTATCGACGCTGGTTTCGAATGGCGCCAGTCAGGCTGCTCGATGTGCCTGGCGATGAACGACGATGTGCTGGCCCCCGGCGACCGCTGCGCTTCCAGCACCAACCGCAACTTCGAAGGCCGCCAGGGCGCCGGCGCCCGCACTCACCTGATGAGCCCGGCCATGGTCGCCGCTGCCGCCATCACCGGCCGCCTCACCGATATTCGTCACTTTGGAGACCGCGCATGAGCCTGCAACCGTTCACCCTGGTTACCGGCAAGGCCGCGCCGATGCTTGCGGCGAATATCGACACCGATGTGATCATGCCCAAGCAGTTTCTCAAGGGTATCGACCGCAGCGGCCTCGACCGTGGGTTGTTCTTCGACCTGCGCTTCCTCGCGTCAGGCGAGCCCAACCCGGCATTCGTGCTCAACCAGCCGGCCTGGCAGGGCGCGCGCTTTATGGTGGTCGGGCCGAACTTCGGCTGTGGCTCCAGCCGTGAGCATGCGGTGTGGGGCTTGAAGCAAATGGGTATTCGCGCGCTGATCGGCAGCCGCTTTGCCGGCATCTTCTATGACAACTGCCAGCGTAACGGCGTGTTGTTGATCACCCTGGACGAGGCGGTGCTGCAGGCGCTCGGGCAGACTGTAAGCCAGCCTGAACAGGCGCAGATCAGTGTGGATCTGCAGGCGCAGCAGATTCGTTTGGCGGACGGCGAGGTGATCCCCTTCCAGATCGACACCTTGCGCAAGACCGCGTTGCTGCTCGGCCTGGATGCGATTGGCAGCACCTTGCAGCGCAGTGAACAGATCCAGGCGTTCGAGCGCAGGCACCTGGCGGCCAACCCCTGGCTCGGTTGACACACCGGGCGCCGTAGACTTAAGTGGGACCGACAAGGAAGTCGGCTCATTATAAGAAAAGGAAGTGTCTGACATGGACGTGCTGAACGTTGATCCTGAATCAACGCGGTCGACCCGCAATGCACGCTTGATCATCTTCGCCCGCGGGGTGTCGGATTTCGGCGCGTTCCTCAACATGGTGGCGTTGTCCACTTACGTCTACTGGCTCAGCCAAAGCGTGGTGTTTGTCAGTGTTTTCCTGGCGTGCCGCGTCACCGGTGGGATTATTGCGAGCCTGTTCGGTATTCCTTTTTTCAGGCGCTTTGCCGGGCGTGGCACGTTGGCCGGGCTGGACCTTGCCCGAGCATTACTGCTGATGCCGCTGCTGGTGTTGATACCGGCGCATCAGCTCAGCGTGCTGCCCTTCATCGCGTTTGGCATCGGCTTGTGCAATTCGTTGTTTGCGATTGGCCTGAACAGTCAGTTGCCCACCTGGGTAGCGCTGGGGCAACGCGTTTCCACCAATGCATGGATCACCTCTGCGGCCGCCACCGGTGCGGTGTTCGGCAGCTTGCTGTCCGGGGTGCTGATTGCCACGGCGGGATTCGAAGCGGTGTTTGCCGTGAACATCGGCACCTATGTCGTTGCCGCCTGCCTGATCCTGCCGTTGCGGGCGTTGTACTCAGTCGCGATGCCCGTGCATCGAGGCCTCGCCGCTGAATGGCATGAACTGAAAAAAGGCCTGCGGAGCGCACCGGTGCTGGCCGCGATGTTGTTGATCAGCCTGCTCGACACCCTCGGCAGCGCTGCGCATAACGTCGGCTGGCCGGTGTTGTCCCAGTACATTTCGCCCGATACGGCAAAAACCGTGATGGGCTACCTGCTGGCGGTTTGGGCCTGTGGCAAGTTCGTGGGCGCGCGGCTGGCCAGTGCAGTGTTGAAAAGTCGTGGCACCCAAGGCATGGAGCGCCTGTTTATGGCCGGTGTGGCGCTGATGTCCAGCGGCTTTATCCTGACCTTCCAACAAAGCGAACTGTGGCTGGCACTGGTGTGGGTGGTGTGGGCGGGGTTGGGCGATGGGGTCTCCGAGGTGGCCTTGATTTCCCGCGCGCAGAGTGAACCGGATAGCCTGCGCCTGCCGCTGTTCAGTTTATTGACCCTGATCCAGATGGCCGGCTTTGGCGTAGGCATGCTCGTGGTCGGGCCGTTCTACCTGACGTGGGCACCGTCCCAAGTGATCGTGTTGTTCCACGGGCTGCCGTTGACCGCCTTGGTGGTCGTGGGCCTATGGTTGGGTTACAGCGCCAATCGGGGCGTCAGATCGACAACCCCTTGAAGTGCTCCTGCAAAAATTCCACACACGCTCTTAATTTCCCGGAGTACGCCAACCGCGTCGGGTACACCGCCCACACGTTGGCACTCTGGGTGTAGTCGTGCAGCACCTGCACCAGCTTGCCTTGTTCCAGCAGCGGCTTCACATCCCACATCGAGCGCAGCAACACCCCGCGTCCGTCCAGGGCCCACTGCAACACGATCTCGCCATTGTTGGAGGACAGCGGCCCGCGTACGCGAACACTTTGCGCGCTGCCATCACGCTCCAGGTTCCAGATGCCAAAGGCGTTGTCGCGCTCCTTGAGCACCAGGCAGTCGTGATGCTCCAGGTCACTCAACTGTTGCGGCGTGCCCCGGCGCTTCAGGTACGCCGGCGCCGCGCACAGCACTCGGCGGTTGCTCACCAAGCGTCGGCCGATGTGTTGACCGGGAATGTCATCGCCCACACGAATCTCCAGGTCGAAGCCTTCGCTGACGATGTCCACCACACGGTCGAACAGGTCCAGGCGGATTTCCAGGTCCGGGTATTGTTCGGCCAGCAACGACAGGGCCGGCGCCACATGGTTGCGCCCAAAGCCGAAGCTGCTGCACAAATGAAGATGCCCACGGGGGCTGTCGTGGGCGTCGCAGAGTTCATCGGAAAGTTGCTGGAAATCTTCGAGGATGCGCACGGCCCAGCGCTGCACCCGTTCACCGTCTTCGGTCAGGGCGATGCGCCGGCTGGTGCGGTGCAGCAGGCGAGTGGCCAGGGTAGTTTCGAGGATCTGGATGCGCTTGCTGACATACGCAGGCGACAGGCCCAACTCATCGGCGGCGGCAGCGAAACCCGCCTTGCGAATCACGGTCAGGAACACCCGCAGGTCTTCGGGTAGGGGCACGTTATCTTTCTTGTGAGTCATCAGAAAACAAGCGTGGCGGCATGAGCCGCCAGCATAGCACCGGATGCGCGCACCTTCCGGCGCGCCTGGGCGTGAATGCTTATTCGGCAGCGATCTTCGCTTGCGCGGCACGCGCATGCCGGCCATGTTTGAGGGCAATCGGCGCCATCTTGTCGCGATCCAGCTCACCTTCCCAGGCGGCCACCACCAGCGTGGCGACGGCGTTGCCGATGATATTGGTCAGCGAGCGGCATTCAGCCATGAAGCGGTCGACGCCAAGGATCAGCACCATTGCCGCCACGGGGACAGTCGGCACCACCGCCAGGCTCGCAGCCAATGCCACAAAGCCTGCACCGACCACCGCACCGGCGCCTTTGGAGGTGAGCATGGCCACGGCCAGCAACGTCAGTTGTTGCTCCAGCGGCAGGTCGATATTGGTGGCCTGGGCCAGGAACAACACCGCCAACGTCATATAAATGTTGGTGCCGTCCAGATTGAAGGTGTAGCCGGTCGGCACCACGATGCCCACCACGCCTTTGGACGCGCCGAGGCTTTCGAGTTTCTGGATCAGTTGCGGCAGCGCCGACTCCGACGAACTGGTGCCCAGCACGATCAGCAGTTCCGACTTGATGTAAGCCATCAACTTGAAAATGCTGAAGCCGGCGTAACGGGCGATGCTACCCAGTACCACCGCGACAAAAAACAACGCGGTGATATAGAAGGTGCCGACCAGTTTCAGCAGCGGTAGCAATGAGCCCACGCCGTACTTGCCGATGGTGAAAGCAATCGCGCCGAAGGCGCCGATAGGCGCTACACGGCTGATCATCGCTACGATGCGGAAAAATACCTCGCTGGCCTGGTTGATGACGCTCACCAGCGGCCGCGCTTTCTCACCGACCATCACCAGGCCGAGGCCGAACAGCACGGAAATAAACAGCACCGGCAGAATTTCACCTTTGGCGAAGGCATCAAAAAAGGTCGCTGGGATGACATTCAGCAGAAACCCGGTCACGCCTTCACTGTGCTGCGCCTGGCCGACAAAGCCGGCGATGGCCGAACTGTCGAGGGTCTTCACGTCGATATTGAAACCGACGCCCGGGTGCAGCAGGTGCGCAGCGAGAATGCCGATCAACAGCGCGATGGTCGAGACGATCTCGAAGTACAGCAGCGCCTTGCCACCCACCCGGCCGACCTGTTTCACATCGTGCATGCTGGTGATGCCGGAAACCACGGTGCAGAAGATGATCGGGCCGATGATCATCTTGATCAGCTTGATAAACCCGTCGCCAAGAGGCTTGAGGTCGATACCGATTTGCGGCCATACGTGGCCGATCAACACACCCAGCGCGATAGCGATGAGCACCTGCACGTACAGGGTTCCCAGCAGTTTTCGGATTGTCATTGTTATTATCTCGAGGGGCTTTTTTTGGGCAAAGCGAACCCGTCGCAGACATTTTCAGCCGGCGAGGCGGGTCCGTCAGGTCACGGGGTCATACGGCTCAGCGCAGGAAGGTCAGGACTTCGCCAAGCAACAGTTCAGGGACTTCTTCGGCGATGTAGTGGCCGGCGGGCAGGGCTTTGCCACGGACATCGGTGGCGACTTTCTGCCATTCCTCAAGCGGTTCGAAACAGCGGCCGACAGTGCCTTCGGCGCCCCACATCACCAGCAACGGCAGGTTCAGGTGGTTGCCGGCGTCGATATCCGCCTGGTCGTGCTCAAGGTCGATACCGGCGGCAGCGCGGTAGTCTTCGCAGATACCGCGAGCCGTACCTGGCAGTTGCAGGCAGCGCAGGTATTCGGCGAAGGCTTCATCGGTAAACGGCTTGAGCCCGGCACTGCGGCTGCCCATCACGCTGCGCAGGTACAGCTCGGGGTTGCTCTCGATCAAAGCCTCCGGCAGCGGCGCCGGGCGGATCAGGAAGAACCAGTGCCAGTAGGCGCGGGCGAAGGCTTCGTCGGTCTGGGCGTACATCGCCAGGGTTGGCGCGATATCCAACAGCACCATGCGTTGCACGGCGTTCGGATGGTCCAGCGCCAGGCGATGGGCGACCCGGGCACCACGGTCGTGGGCCAGTACCGAGAACGTGTCAAAGCCCAGGGCCTTCATCAGTTCGACGCCGTCGCGGGCCATTTCCCGCTTCGCGTAGTTACCGTGGTGATCGTTGGCCGGCGGCTTGCTGCTGTCACCGTAGCCGCGCAGGTCGGCTGCCACCACGGTGAAATGCTCGGCCAACTGTTCGGCGATTTTGTGCCAGATGACGTGGGTTTGCGGGTGCCCGTGCAACAGGAGCAGACCGGGACCTGTACCGCCTTTGCGGTAACTGATGTCCACGCCGTTGACGTGGCACTGGTCTTTTTGGAATCCGGCGAACATGGAATGACTCCTTGTGATGATTGCCTGCATCCTGGAATCACGCAGCGTTCGGGGCAAGGGGGAAAGCGTGTAGGGGTTGTTCATGAAGTGTGTAGGAGCCTGCCGGCCTGCCCCGATCGCTCAGACAAAGAGGACCCCTGTGGGCGCTGGCTTGCCTGCGATGGTATCGACGCGATGTACCTGAAACACCGAGCTGTCTGCATCGCAGGCAAGCCAGCGCCCACATTTGATGTGTATTGCAGGCGCGCGCTCAGCCTTGCTTGAACATCGCTTCGGCGCGCTGGCGGATCTGTGCTTCGGTCAGGTCTTCCTTGCGTGTGGCCAGGAACCACAGATGGCCGAATGGATCTTTCACGCTCGCCGACCGGTCGCCGTAGAACTGATCCTTGGGTTCTGATACCACACTGGCGCCTGCCGCAACGGCTTGTTCGAATTGCGCATCCACGTCGTTCACATACAGGTGCAAGCCGACACTGGTGTGTTCGTCCGGATTGCGCAATGCCATTTCAGCGCAGGGCGAGCCCAGCATGATCGCCGAGTCACCGATGCGCAGTTCGGCGTGGCCGACCTTGCCGTCGGGCATGTCCAGGCGCATGACTTGCGTGGCACCAAAGGCTTTCTTGTAGAACTCGATGGCTTCGGCGGCGTTGTCGATGCCCATATAAGGCGTAACGCTGTGATAACCCTCGGGGATAGGTTTGGCACTCATGTCGTTCTCCTTGATTGTGGTTATGGAGGTACGGGCTATTTACTATAGGCCACGTATCGCGCGGCTTGCGGGCAGCCGACGAGGTGTTGGCCAGGCAACAGTGAACAGGCAGATTGCTGCGCCAAAGGCGGTTTTCGATCCCGGTTTGGCGGCCAGGCCGGCTGTTTCGGGGCACGGCACAGAAGCTGCAATAGAGCAGACAAACCATTCGCCCGAGAGCGTTGTATGTCTGTACTGCCTGTATCTGCCGATTACCCCATTCACGCACCCCATGCCGAACTGATCCGCGATGAAGCCCAGGCGATTGCCGTCGCCCATCGCGTCGCCGCCGTGCTGCTGGAGCAGGACGCCGAACGCGACCGCACCCGCCAGGTCCCCGCCGAGGTGGTCGACCTGTATTCCAACAGCGGCCTGTGGGGCATCAGCGTGCCGCGCGAGTTTGGTGGCGCCCAAGTCTCCTATGCGGTGCTGGCCCAGGTGATTGCGATTATCTCGGCGGCCGACCCATCGCTGGGGCAGATCCCGCAGAACCACTACTGCCTGCTGGAGGATATTCGCCTGCAAGGCACGCCCGAGCAGCAGGCGCATTTCTTCGGCCTGGCGCTGCAAGGCCATCGTTTTGCCAATGCGCTGTCGGAAACCGGCGGCAAGCACGTGCAGGACATCCAGGCCACGATTCGACGCGAAGGCGACGGTTATGTGATCAACGGCCGCAAAGGTTACTGCACCGGTTCGCTGTACGCCCACTGGTTGGCGGTGTTGGCGCTGGATGAGCAGCAAAATGCGCAACTGGCCTTCGTCAAGCGTGGCACAGAAGGGCTGGTGGTCGTCGACGACTGGGACAGCATGGGCCAGCGCACTACCAGCAGCGGCAGCGTGCTCGCGGAAAACCTGCGGGTGTCGGCTTTCAATCTGTTTCCTACGCATAAATCCTACGATTCCCCGACCCTTGCCGGTCCTTTCGCACAACTGACCACCGCCGCCATCGACGCCGGAATTGCCCGTGCCGCGTTGCGCGACACTGTGCAGTTCGTGCAGCAATTTGCCCGGCCGTGGATCGACGCCGGGGTGCAAAAAGCCAGTGAAGACCCGCTGACCATCATTCAGGTCGGCGCCCTGGATATTCGCCTGGAAGCCGCCGAAGCCCTGTTGCAACGCGCCGGGTTTGCCCTGGACGCCGCACGCCCGGCACCGAATGAAGACAACGTCGCCCACGCGTCCCTGGCCGTGGCTCGGGCCAAGGTGTTGACGACTGAAATCGCCATAGAAGCCAGCAACAAACTGTTCGAACTTGGCGGTACTCGTTCGACGCTGAAGAAGCACAACTTCGACCGCCACTGGCGCAACGCGCGGGTGCACACCCTGCACGACCCGGTGCGCTGGAAATACCACGTGGTGGGCAACTGGTTGCTCAATGGCACCCGGCCGCCAAGTCACGACTGGTCATAACGCATGGCCGAGTTATTTAAAAACATCTATTGGGCTGACATCGGCCAAGCCTGCCTGGAAACCCTGAGCATGCTCGGCGCCGCGCTGGGTTTTACCGTGCTGCTGGGGTTGCCGCTCGGCGTGCTGCTGTTTCTCACCGGCAAGCGCCAGTTGCACGAAGCGCTGGTGGTGTATCGGTTGCTGTCAGTGGTGGTCAACGTGCTGCGGTCGCTGCCGTTCATCATCCTGCTGATTGTGTTGATCCCGCTGACCACGTTGCTGGTCGGCACGTCCCTCGGCGTGCCGGGCACCATCCCGCCGCTGGTGGTGGGCTGCACCCCGTTTTTTGCGCGGCTTGTGGAAACCGCGTTGCGCGAGGTGGACCGCGGTGTGGTGGAGGCAACCCAGTCCATGGGCGCCAGTACCTGGCAGGTAGTCCGCCACACGCTGTTGCCGGAGGCTCGCGGCGGGTTGCTGGCGGCGGTGACCGTGACCGCAATTGTGCTGGTGGACTACACCGCCATGGCTGGTGTGATCGGTGGCGGTGGCCTCGGTGACCTGGCGATTCGCTATGGCTATCAGCGTTTCCAGACCGACGTAATGGTGGTCACCGTGGTGCTTTTGCTGGTGCTGGTGCAGGCCTTGCAGATGACGGGTGACCGTTTGGTAGCGCGTTATAGCCGCCGTTAATTCTTATAAAGCTAACCTTGGAGCATGCATGAAAAAGTCCCTGGCCATTTTGGCTGCTGTCCTGTCGTTCAATGCGTTCGCCAACGAGAAATTGGTGGTGGGCGCGACCCCTGTACCTCACGCGGAAATCCTCGAGTTCGTCAAACCGGTATTGGCCAAGGAAGGTGTGGATTTGCAAATCAAAGTCTTCACCGATTTTATCCAGCCCAACCAGCAATTGGCGCTGAAAAACATCGACGCCAACTATTACCAGTACCGCCCGTTTCTGGATGATTACAACAAGACTCGCCACACCGACCTAGTGCCGGTGGTGGGTGTGCATATCGAGCCGTTTGGTGCTTACTCGACGCGGATCAAAAACATTGCTGAGCTCAAGGACGGCGCCACCGTGTCGATCCCCAACGATCCGGTCAACACCGGGCGCGCGCTGGTGCTGCTGGATGAAGCCGGGCTGATCAAACTCAAGGACCCAAGCAACACCTTGAGCACACCGCGCGATATCGCGCAGAACCCCATGCACCTGAAAATCCGCGAGCTGGAAGGCGCCTTGCTCGCGCGCTCGGTGAGCCAGGTGGACCTGGCGTTTGTGTTTGCCAATTACGCGTTGGAAGCGGGGATCGATACCAACAGCGCGTTGATTGTGGAGAAGGGTAAATCGCTGTACGTCGAGTACCTGGTTGCGCGACCGGACAATATCAACGACCCGGGCATTCAGAAGTTGGCCAAGGCGTTGAATTCCGAGGCAGTGCGCCAGTTCATTTTGACGCGCTACAAAGGCCAGATTGCCCCAGGCTTCTGAGCCTGGCAAATCACATTGATCGCATTCCCAAGTCAAGATGCGGTGGTGGGCTCCAGCAAATGGGCACCCGGCCCACGCTCCCCGAGTTGATCATCCTGATTACGCAAGGGGCACGCGTCCAACGACAGGCACCCACACCCAATGCACCCACTGAGTTTGTCGCGCAGCAGCAACAACTTGTTGATGCGATCGTCCAGGTCCTCTCGCCACAGCGCCGACAAACGTTCCCAATCCTGCTTCGTAGGCGTGCGCTCATCCGGCAAGGTCTGCAATGCCTCGCCAATGGTCGCCAGCGCAATCCCCAAGCGCTGGGCAATCTTGATCACCACCACCCGCCGCAACACATCCCGTGGGTAGCGCCGCTGGTTGCCCGCATTGCGATTGCTCCTGATCAGGCCCTTGGATTCATAGAAGTGCAGAGCCGTGACCGCTACGCCACTGCGGGCGGCCAGTTGGCCGACGGTGAGTTCTTTAGTGAGCATGAAAAACTCCGAATCAATGCTTGACCTTGACTTAACTAGAGGTTTTACCCTGCGTGGCATCGAATCGCAAGATTCTGCTTACAGAGAAAGGGGAGTGTTCATGCAGGTATCAGAGAAGAATCGCAGCTTCACTCAATTGATCGAGTTTCAGATCGAGCCCCGGCAGCAGTTCGCCCTGGTAGCGGCCTTGTCTACCCAAAGCGAGCGCCTGGCCCAAGGCCACGGCGGCTTTATCAATGCGAGTGTGCAGGTCAGTGAAGACGGGCGGCGGGTGCTCAATTACCTGCAATGGCGCTCCCGCGAGGACGGTGAGGCGGCGTTTGAATGTTTTGAGCACGGCGAGGAAGATTTCTGGACGCTGATTCGCGCCCACCAGGCCACGGCGGTGACCTTTGGTTCGTTCCAGGTGCTGCGCAGCTTTGAGCGCAGTCATGACAACGCGTTGCACTGTCGCCTAAATGGATAAGTGCAGCATCCGCTCGCCTTGCACGTTTTCCCCAGGGCGGCGTTTGTTCACCGCCAACTCGCCGATCTTGATCAGGCGTGTGCGCGTGACGTTGCGGCTCAGGCCCAGCAGGCTGGCGGTGTGCACCTGGTTGTAATGGCTGAAGCGGTAGGCGGCGCGCAATAACGCATCCTCGACCTTTTCATGCAGGGCGCCGGCCTGTTCCTCGAACAGCTTTTGAAAGGCGCGCGCCAGCAACGCTTCTGCGCTGTTATCGCTGCCGTGCTGGCTGTCGTCCTGGCGCTCGATGCGCAGGTTCGACAGGCGCAGATCATCGCGTTCGATCACGCCGTTGCGGCAGATCAGCAGGGTGTGGTGAATCACGTTTTCCAGCTCGCGAATATTGCCCGGCCAGCTGTAGCTTTTGAGCTTGTGTTCGGCCTCGCGGCTGATGGTGATCGGGCCATAGCCCAGGCGCTGGCTGTAGGCTTCGATGAAATGCCGGGTCAGTGGCAGGATGTCGCCGGGGCGCTCGCGCAGCGGGCTGAGCTCGAGGCTGACCACGTCGAGGCGGTAGTAGAGGTCTTCGCGAAAGTGCCCGGCATTAATCGCCTTTTCCAGTTGCACGTTGGTCGCTGCCAGCACGCGCACGTCGATGGGAATGCTTTTGCGCGAACCCAGGCGCACCACCTCGCGTTCCTGTAATACGCGCAACAGTTTGACCTGGATCGCCATCGGCAAGTCGCCGATCTCATCCAGGAACAAAGTGCCGCCATCGGCTTCTTCGAACCAGCCGGCCTTGGCGCTGAGCGCGCCGGTAAAGGCGCCCTTTTCATGGCCGAACAGTTCGGCCTCCACCAGCGATTCGGAAAAAGCCCCGCAATTCACCGCCACGAACGGCCGGTTGCGCCGTGCGCTGAGGTTATGAATATGGCGCGCCACCAGCTCTTTACCGGTGCCGGTCTCGCCGATGATCAGCACGCTGGCTTCGCTGGGTGCCACTTGCTGGATGTGATCGAGCAGCGCCTGGGATTTCGGGTCTTCGAAGACCTGGGCCGTGGCGCGAATCGACGTCGCGAGGGCGGGCGAGGGCGGTAAGGTTAAAAGCTGCATGGGCACCTCTCTTAAGAGTAGAACGTTGGAATCGGCAGAGACTGGTTCAGCGCCCAGTCCCCGAGTTCGTGGAGCTTGTAGTCCACCGGGTCGTGCAAAGTTTGCGTGCGCAGATTGCGCCAGTGGCGGTCCAGGCGCAGCGAGGCGTGGGTGGAGCGCGCGCCGGTGACTTCAAACAGACGGCTGCACAACTCCAGGCCTTGGCGGGTGGCGGCGACTTTCGCGGTGGCGATCGCAATGGCCAGTTGGCCGCGTTCGTGTTCACTGAGGTTGGGGCCTTTGGCCCAGGCCTGATCGAGCAGCTCGGCAGCGCGTTCCACCAGCAGGCGCACGCCTTCCAAGGCTACCCAGAACTCGCCGTAATGGTGCAGGACGTAAGGGTCCTGGCGCACGTTGTCGGCCGAGGATTTATGCCATGAACGGGTTTCGGTCAGGGTGTAATGGCGCGCTTCTTCAAATGCGCCCTCGGCAATGCCGAGAAACATATGCGTGAAGGTAAGTTGCGCGATCAGCGGGCGCAGGCAGGCGAAGGGCGTGCTCAGTGGGCCTGGGTCGAGCAGCAATTCCGACTCCTCGACGCGTACCCGTTCGAAGCTGGCGCTGCCGCTGTCGGTCTGACGCTGGCCGATGTTGTTCCAGTCGTTATGTAGGGTGATGCCACTGCGCCCGCTGGGAATGGCGGCAATCAGCAGTTTGCCGCCAGCGCTTTCATCCACGGCTGAGGCAATCAGCATTTCCGAATCGCTGGCACCGGAGCAGAAGCTCTTCTTGCCGGAGAATTCACGCCAGCCGCCAAAATCCTTGACCACCGTGCGCGTGTCCAGCGGGTTGAGGGCGTTGCCCCAGAACCAGTTTTTGCGTGCGGTCTGTTCGAACCAGGGCTGCCATTGGTCCGGACGCGCAAACAGGCGCACGGTGGCGAGCATCAGGTGGTGGAAACCGAAGACGTGCGCGATGGAGCTGTCGACCTTGGCGAACTCGCGAACGATGCCCAGGGTTTCGCTCCAGCGTGCACCGAGGCCACCGTATTGGGTGGGAATGCTCAAGGCCAGCAGGCCGCTTTGGCGCAGGGCGTCCCGTTCGGTTTTCGGTGTGCCGCCACGCTCATCGCGCTCGACGGCGGTGAGGGCAAATTCGGCGGCCAGCAGTTTGGCGGTCTGCAACGGCGATGGCAGGACGCTGTGGGGTTTGGCTGTCACACGATGTTCCTCAATATCGGTTTGGCAATGAAGGCCAAATGTGGGAGCGGGCTTGCTCGCGAAAGCCGTGTGTCAGATAGCAAATGAATTAACTGAACTGACGTATTCGCGAGCAAGCCCGCTCCCCATAAAGCAGATTCAGCGCGCTCAGGCCTTCGTTGTGGGCAGCACATCATTGGCAATCATTTCGCCAAACGGGCCCGTGAGGTTGGTGACGCCACGCCCGGCAAGGCTGGCGTAGGGTTCCGGCAACAGGGGGAACACCAACTCGGCAAAGCGATAGGCTTCTTCCAGGTGTGGGTAGCCGGAGAAGATGAAACTCTCGATGCCCAGGTCGGCGTACTCTTTGATGCGCTCGGCCACCTGCTGCGGGTTACCGACCAGTGCCGTGCCGGCACCGCCGCGTACCAGGCCGACGCCGGCCCACAAGTTGGGGGCGATTTCCAGGTTGTCGCGGCGCCCGTCGTGCAAGGCGGCCATACGGCGCTGGCCTTCGGAGTCAAAGCGCGAGAAGGATTTTTGCGCGGCGGCGATGGTTTCGTCGCTGATGTGCTCGATCAGTTTGTCGGCGGCTTTCCAGGCGTCTTCTTCGGTCTCGCGCACGATCACGTGCAGGCGGATGCCGAACTTCACGGTACGGCCGTGGCGGGCGGCACGTTCGCGGACATCCGCGAGTTTTTCCGCAACAGCGGCGGGCGGCTCGCCCCAGGTCAGGTATACGTCGACCTGTTCGGCGGCCAGGTCGTGGGCGGCGTCGGAAGAACCGCCGAAGTACAGCGGCGGATACGGCTTCTGCACCGGTGGGTAAAGGGCCTTGGCATTCTGTACGCGCAGGTGTTTGCCTTCGAAGTCCACCGATTCGCCCTGCAACACTCGGCGCCAGATCTGCAGGAACTCGTCTGAGACTTCGTAGCGTTCGCTGTGGTCGAGGAAACTGCCGTCGCCCCGGTTTTCGTCGGGGTCGCCGCCGGTCACCACGTTGATCAGCAAGCGGCCGTTGGACAGGCGATCCAGGGTAGCGGCCATGCGCGCCGAGACCGTGGGCGAGATAATGCCCGGGCGAATGGCGACCAGATAACGCAGGCGTTCAGTCAGCGGTACCAGCGCTGAGGCGATAACCCAGGAGTCTTCGCACGAGCGGCCGGTAGGAATCAACACGCCGTAGTAACCGAGGCTGTCAGCTGCTTGTGCGACTTGTTTCAGATAGTTGAGGGTGACCGGCCGTGCCCCTTGGGTGGTGCCCAGGTAATGACCGTCGCCGTGCGTTGGCAGAAAGCAGAAAACATCCATGACAAATCCTTAAGCGATTTTCAGCAGAGAAGGAGAGTGCGCGGCAAACAGTGGCGCTGCGCGTTCTGCGGCAAGGCGGATGCGGCCCTTCAAGGGCTCGCTGGTTATTTGGTAGTCGGTGAAATCAGCTTCAGTGGCGTACACGCCGATCGGCAAGGTCAGCGCTTGGAAGAAGCTGAACAGCGGGCGCATTTGGTGCTCGAGGACCAGTGCGTGGCGTTCGCTACCGCCGGTGGCCGCGAGCAACACCGGTGTGTTGATCAACGCGTTCAGGCCGACCAGATCGAACAGGTGTTTGAGCAGGCCAGGGTAGGAGCCGCGATAGACCGGTGCGGCGACGATCAGCAGGTCGGCCTGTTCGATGGCCAACAGTTGGGATTCGACCTCGGCCGGCAGTTCGTCACGCGACAGGGCACCGCCCAATGGCCGGGCGATGTCGCCCAGTTCGATCAGTGTGGTCTGGATTGGCAGCAGGCTCGCCAGTTCGGCCAGCACGGCTTGGGTCAGCACCAATGTGCGGGAGGGGCGCCAGGTTCCGCCGGAGAGGGCAACGACATTCAGGGGACGGGTCATGAACAGTTCCTTTTTCAACAGTGGTTCATTGCAAGAGAAGTGAAACGTCTGAGCAAGAGCTGTACCAACGGCTGGAAGCCTTGATTTACATGGGCTGCGAGCTCACTGCTGAAAAAGCTGCTGTTGTCGGCCTGGTGTTTTGTTGAATGACTGTTGCGTGGGCAACAGTTGCGTGGCGAACAGTGTTAGTCGGTGTGCAGCCAGTTATAGAGGGTTACGGTTATTCCGTAAATGAACGTATTTCCATATTTATAGATCTTAAATGAATATGCCTTTCGCCCTATCGAAGGGGTCTGAACGGTTGATAGCGACTATCACGGACGGTGATTTTTCACCGTGCGAGGGCGGGAGTAGCCTGTGTTCATTGACTCGAAACCTCCTTCGCAGGGCCTTCACCATGAACCATTTTCTGGCTGTTTCCTTAATAGTTGTCAGCTCCGTCCTCGCCGGTTGTGCGACCCATCCATCACCAGAATCGCGCCCCTACACCGCAGAAGAAACCAAGCAATTGGCTTTGGAGGCCTTGGGCCGTCGTGGCCTGTCCTTTGATGAGTATCAGCAGCAGCGCGCGGCACTGACCGGCCAGCCGCAGAAGCCCTTCGGCTTTGATCACCAGGGTGAAATGAACGCTGAACGCAGTGTGGTGTTGCATGGTCGTCCCAGTTGAGCCCGCGCCGAGCGGTAAAAAGCCCGAGGATTCCCTTAAGGAACCTCGGGCTTTTTGTTTGCCATGGGGTTACTTCAGCCTGTTAAGCTGAATTTCAGGAGCGTTCCTACGCACATTTAAATAAAGTGGTCCTTCTTTAATGGCATTCGATCGGTTAAACCTGACGACCTCTGTTCCGGTCCATGCCCCCGAGACGCTGCTCTTGGGAATACGCTCTGCGAGTCTTAAACGTCATGAATAAACGTCCGTTGTATTTCGACTACGCCGCCACCACGCCGGTGGATGAGCGGGTCATCCAGGTGATGGTCGAGTGCCTGGGCTTCAATGCCAACTTTGGTAACCCTGCGTCCAGTTCCCATGCGTTCGGCCAAGCGGCCCGGCAAACGGTTGAACAGTCGCGCCGCCAGGTGGCCGAGTTGGTCGGTGCCCAGCCCGAGCAGATCGTCTGGACGTCCGGCGCCACTGAATCCAACAACCTCGCGATCAAGGGCGTGGCCCAGGCGCGTGGTGTGGCAGGTGGGCATGTCATCACCAGCCAGATCGAACACAAAGCCACGCTGGACACTGCGCGGCAACTGCAGGAAGCCGGGGTGGCCGTGACCTACCTGGTGCCGGATGCCGAAGGGCTGATCAGCGCCGAAGCGGTGAGCGAAGCGCTGCGCGAAGACACCTTTCTGGTGTCCTTGATGCTCGTGAACAATGAGTTGGGCACTCTGAACGATATCCCCGCCATTGGCGCGCGGGTGCGTGAGCATGGTGCGTTGCTGCATGTGGATGCGGCGCAAGGTGCGGGCAAGGTAGCGATCGACCTGGCTGAGTGGCCGGTGGATTTGATGTCGTTTTCCGCGCACAAGCTTTACGGCCCCAAGGGCATCGGTGCGTTGTACGTGGGCCCTCGTGCCCAGCAGAAAGTGTTGGCGCAGATTCACGGCGGTGGCCACGAGGGCGGGTTGCGCTCCGGCACGCTGGCGACACACCAGATTGCGGGTATGGGCACCGCGTTCGCTTTGGCGGCAGCGTCGTTCTCAGCAGAAAAGGCCACTATCGTCGCCTTGCGTCAGCGCCTGTTGGATCAGTTGGAATCGGTGGCGGGTGTGCGCCTCAATGGCAGCCCTACGCAGCGCATTCCACATACGCTCAGCCTCACGTTCAGTGAAGGTGAATTCAATTCCTCCGCATTGAGCGCAGGCATCGCCTTTTCGGCAACCTCGGCGTGCAACTCGGCGAGCAATGCGCCGTCCCACGTGCTTCTTGCCCTTGGCCATGACGCACGTAGCGCCGGCCGCACCATTCGCTTGAGCCTGGGTCGGTTCACCACCGAGCAGGACATCGACCAGGCCGTGCAATTGATCAAGGCCGCACTCGCCAGTGCACCGGCGTTCTGGGCCGTCTGATTTGTCATGCGCAGTACATAACAATTATTAGTGGTTAGCAGGAGACACAATGAGCACTCAGCCTTTGACCCATGGAACCGTTCCCCAGCGCCTGGCGCTTACCCGCGAACTGATGAGCCGCGAGGGCATCAACGCCCTGTTGGTGCCGTCGGCCGACCCGCATTTGTCCGAGTACTTGCCGGGTTACTGGCAGGGGCGGCAATGGTTGTCCGGCTTTTATGGCTCGGTAGGGACGTTGATTGTCACCGCAGATTTCGCCGGTGTTTGGGCCGACAGCCGTTACTGGGAACAGGCGACCAAGGAACTCAAGGGCAGTGGTATCGAGCTGGTGAAGTTGCAACCGGGCCAGCCCGGCCCCCTGGAATGGCTGGCCGAACACACCCCGGAAGGCGGTGTGGTGGCGGTGGATGGTGCGGTGATGGCCGTGGCGTCGGCGCGTACCCTGGGCGGCAAGCTGGCGGAGCGCGGCGCGCGCTTGCGTACCGATATCGACGTGCTGAATGAAGCCTGGCACGACCGCCCCGCGTTGCCGGCCCAGCCGATCTATCAACATCTGCCCCCGCAGGCCACCGTCAGCCGTGGCGAAAAACTCAGCGCCCTGCGCGCCAGCCTGAAAGAGAAGGGCGCCGACTGGCATTTCATCGCCACCCTGGATGACATCGCCTGGTTGTTCAACCTGCGTGGCGGTGATGTGTCGTTCAACCCGGTGTTCGTGTCCTTTGCCCTGATCAATCAGCAGCAGGCCACTTTGTTTGTCGCGCTGAGCAAGGTCGATGCCGAACTGCGCGCGATACTGGAGCAGGATGGCGTGACCTTGCGCGACTACAGCGAAGTGGCGGATGCGCTGCGTGCCGTGCCGTCGGGTGCCAGCTTGCAAGTTGACCCGGCGCGTGTAACCACCGGGTTGCTGGAGAACCTCGACGCGGGCGTCAAACTGGTCGAGGGGCTGAACCCGACTACGCTGGCCAAATCCCGCAAGAGCCTGGCTGACGCGGAGCATATCCGCCAGGCCATGGAGCAGGATGGTGCGGCGTTGTGCGAATTCTTCGCTTGGTTGGACAGTGCGTTGGGCCGCGAGCGCATCACCGAGCTGAACATCGATGAACACCTGACGGCAGCACGCACCCGTCGCCCTGATTATGTATCGCTGAGTTTCAACACCATTGCTGCATTCAATGCCAACGGTGCGATGCCGCATTACCACGCCACTGAAGAAGAGCATGCGCTGATCGAAGGCGATGGTTTGCTGTTGATTGACTCGGGCGGCCAATACCTGGGCGGCACCACGGATATCACGCGGATGGTGCCGATCGGCACGCCGAGTGAGGAGCAGAAACGCGACTGCACGCGGGTCCTCAAGGGCGTGATTGCGCTGTCTCGTGCACACTTCCCCAAGGGCATTCTGTCGCCGTTGCTGGATTCGATTGCGCGTGCGCCGATCTGGGCTGAAGGTGTGGACTACGGCCATGGTACGGGTCACGGCGTAGGTTATTTCTTGAATGTGCATGAAGGCCCGCAGGTGATCGCCTACCAGGCCGCCACTGCGCCGCAGACGGCGATGCAGCCGGGGATGATTACTTCGATTGAGCCGGGCACTTATCGCCCAGGTCGTTGGGGTGTGCGCATTGAGAACCTGGTATTGAACCGTGAAGCCGGCAAGACCGAGTTTGGTGAGTTCCTCAAGTTTGAAACGCTGACCTTGTGCCCAATCGACACGCGTTGCCTGGAGCCATCGTTGCTGACGGTGGACGAACGCGAGTGGTTCAACGCCTACCACGCCGAAGTGCGTGAGCGTTTGAGCCCATTGCTCAGCGGTGCTGCGTTGGAGTGGCTGCAGGTGCGTACCGCGGCTATTTGATCGGTAAGCGCCGCTTGCGATTTGCTCGCAAGCGGCGTTCAAGGTCGGTTGGCTATCAATGTCTAGCTTAGGGCTTCGCGCACAAATTCCAGACGGTCCTGACCGAAGAACATGTCATTGCCTACAAACATGCTGGGCGCCCCGAAAACGCCGCGCTGAATGGCTTCTTCGGTTTTGTCCTTGAGGGCTGTTTTTACGCTTTCATCGTTGGCCAGCGCCAGCACTTCCTCAGGGGCGAAACCTGCTTCGGTCAGAACCGCAGCTACGCCAGCCGGATCGCCCAGGTTGCGACCTTCGACCCAAAGGGCGCGGAAAAGGCAGTCGATGAAGGCCTGGAAGCGTTCTGGCTGACGTAGTTGTATACCGGTAACGGCTCGCATCAGCACCAAGGTGTTGATGGGGAAGTGCGGGTTGAACTTGAGCGGCACGTTGTAGCGTTTGGCGTATCGCGCCAGGTCATTGAACATGTAACGACCTTTGGCTGGCACGGTGATCGGCGAGGCGTTACCAGTGGCCTTGAACACGCCACCCAACAGCATCGGCTGATAGACCAGTTGCGTGCCGGTTTCGGCGCATAAAGCCGGCAGTTGGGTGTAGGCCAGGTAAGTTGCCGGGCTGCCGAGGTCAAAGAAGAATTCCAGGGTTTTACTCATGGTCGATACTCGCTGCTTATTGTTGTTCTTTATTGGGCGGTAGACGCGCCTACCAGGGTTCATTCCAGGGGCGCAGGTCCAACTCAAAGGTCCAGGCGTCGCGTGGTTGGCTGTGCAGGTACCAATAGTTGTCGGCGATGTGTTCGGGATTGAGGATACCGTCCTGATCTTTCAGGGCGTATTTCTGCGGAAAATTGTCGCGAATGAAGTCGGTGTCGATAGCGCCGTCAACCACCACATGGGCGACATGGATATTCCTGGGGCCCAATTCTCTCGCCATGCTTTGTGCGAGGGCGCGTATGCCGTGCTTGGCGCCGGCAAATGCGGCAAACCCTGCCGCACCGCGCAGCCCGGCGGTGGCGCCGGTGAACAGGATGGTGCCTCGGTTACGGGTCACCATACGTTTGGCGACTTCGCGAGCATTCAGGAAACCGGAGAAGCAGGCCATCTCCCATATCTTGAAGTATTTGCGGGCGGTCTCTTCCAGGATGCTGCAAGGCACGTTGGCGCCGATGTTAAAGACGAATGCTTCGATGGGCCCCAGTTCGGTTTCGATCTGTTCGATCAATGCGATCACGTCTTCCTCTTTACGCGCATCACAGGCAAAGCCATGAGCTTCGCCACCCGCCGATTGGATACTGTCCACCAAGGGCTGCAACTTGTCGGCACTGCGACGGGTGACGCAGGCCACATAACCTTCACGGGCAAAGCGCTTGGCAATGGCGCCACCGGTTGCATCACCGGCACCCACTACCAATACGATTTTCTTGTTGTGTGTCATGGAAACTCCATTGGCTCGATTGTCGAGCAGGAGTGTAGACGCGGCTTCGCGAATGGCCGGGTTGAGGGCGAAATTTAAGAGGGGGGAGCAGTCGGACGTGGACTGCTCGGGCGGTCATTTACAGATGACGATCATGCTGCGGCTGGTGTAGCCGGCAGGGTTGATGCCGAAAGGATAGTCCCCCGGCTCTTCGGAGTTGTCACCGGACTTGGCGATAACCCGGTAGCCCTTGGCACCGCATGAATTGGTTGCACTGGTGTAGCACTGGTCCCAGGAAGAGGACAGGCCTGAACAGTTGATATGCAGCCCTTTTTTGCCCCGTTTCACTTCTGTCTTGGAGGTCGCCGCACAGCCAGCTATGCCCACGACCATTAACAGTATAAAAATTCGTTTCATCACTATCCTTAATAGCCGCTTCGCAAAAAGGCTCGATGCAGGCTTTACGCGCTCTCGATTGTAGCGTTCAGCTGTCCGTGTCGAAATTCTCCATGAAAGACATTCGCTTACGGCCTAAACATGGCCTAAATGAGCGGCAAATGCCAGAGCTACCTTCGATGAGGATCAATCCGCGGGTACCAGCGGTTTGGATTCATTGCGCATGGTCAGCGTGGCGCCGACGGAGGCCAGAATGATGCAAGTGATCGCCATCCATTGCGTGAGGGACAAGTATTCTTGTAGGAAAAACAGGCCGGAGAGCGCGCCGAATGCGGGCTCGATGCTCATCAAGGTGCCGAAGGTACGGGCAGGAAGGCGGGTGAGAGCGATCATTTCCAGGGTATAGGGCAGGGCAGTGGATAAAATGGCAACACCGAGGGCGACGGGAATCAGCGCAGGCGTCAGTAATGCGCTACCGGCATGCACGATGCCGATCGGCGCAACGAACAAGGCGGCGATCATTACCCCGAGTGCTGCCGTTTGCACACCGTTGTCGTTGCCGGCCTTCTGACCAAACAGAATATAGAGTGCCCAGCAGACACCTGCGCCCAGTGCGTAGGCGACGCCGATCAAATCAATACCGCTGCTGGCTTCCCCCGTTGGGATCAGCAACAGAAGGCCCGCAATCGCGAGGCCAATCCATAGAAAATCCACAGCTCTGCGAGAGGCGTAGATGGCGACGGCGAGTGGGCCTGTGAATTCCAGCGCTACGGCGATGCCCAGGGGGACTGTGCGCAAGGACATATAGAAGAGGAAGTTCATGCCGCCCAACGCCATTCCATAGACGACGACAGTGCGCAGGGACTTTGCCGTCAGCTTGGCGCGCCATGGACGTAATAGAAGCAGCATGATGACACTGGCAAAAATCAGACGCAGGGTGGTGGTGCCCTGCGCGCCGACGATGGGGAACATGCTTTTGGCCAGCGAGGCACCGGATTGGATGGAAGCCATGGCGATCAACAGCAGGCCGACTGGAAACAATGCCGAGGCCAGGCTGCGCGGTGGGGTGTTCATTGGGGGTGTTCGTCCGAAGTCATAGTAGAGAAGCAGAACGCGTATGATGCTTAACTGACCTGCTTTGAGCAATATATTGCTCAGCTGTTCGTTTTGGCTCTCTATATAGAAGGGGTTTGTAGGTTTTTCGACTGTTTGATAGAGAATCCAAATTAAGGGTTGACGGCAAATTCTGGAAGTCTATAATTCGCCCCACTTCCGGCGCAGTCGAAACGGAAAACTCCTTGGTAAACAAGAAGTTATGCGGAGTTCGACAGCGAGTTGCTTCAGTTCATCGAAGCCCAGAAA